>PASX01000004.1 GCA_002713455.1 Fidelibacterota bacterium | reverse complement strand
TGACCAAAATTAAATGGACTTACGAAATTCCCTTCTCCAGTATTGTAAAGTAATACCATCATCAAAATTGTAAATTGTAATTCTTTTTGTTTTTCAATATCATCTTCACCATCCATCTTAGCTTCCATAACCATATCTCCTTCACGAGTCATCTTTTCTTTAAATTTACTCAAGTATTTCTCTTCTAAATCAGTTGAAATATCAGTTAGAACTTGTCTGTAAAGTCCCCCTGCATCAATAAGCGCTTTTGTCCCTTCTAAAGTAGCTACATTTCCTGCTATAATTTGTAAATCTCCAACAGCTTTTTTTATACTTTTTACTGACTCTATGACTCCTGAAGAATGTCCATGGGCAGTATCAATAACAATAACGTCTACATCAGCATCTAAAAGTGCTTTAGCCCTATCAATTGAATCGTTATTTACACCAATAGCAGCTCCAACACGTAAGCGTCCATTACTATCTTTACAAGCATTTGGAAAATCTTCTTTTTTCTGAATATCTTTAACTGTAATTAATCCAGCAAGATTACCTTTATTATTAACTACAAGTAGTTTTTCAATTCGATGGTGTTGTAAAACTTTCTTCGCGTCTTCTAATGTAGTACCTTCTGAAACTGTAACTAAATTTTTTGATGTCATTCTATCTTTCACTGAAAGATTTCCATCTGCTTCAAATCGGATGTCTCTATTAGTAATTATACCTACTAATTTTCCTTTTTCAACAACAGGCAAACCACTAATATGATAATTCTCCATAACTTTTTTGGCATCATTGATGGATTTATCCGATGAAAGAGTTATGGGATTTGCGATCATTCCACTTTCTGACCTTTTAACGCGATCAACCATATTCGCCTGTTCATCAATAGATAAATTTTTGTGGATAATTCCAATACCTCCCTGTCTTGCTAATGATACAGCCATCTCATTTTCAGTTACCGTATCCATGGCAGCTGATAAAAGTGGAATATTCATCGATATTTTACGAGTTAAGCGAGTTTTTAAATTGACATCTTTAGGAACTACATCAGATGCCTGAGGAACAAGAAGAACGTCATCAAATGTAAGGGCTTTATCAAAAGGTGGTCTATTTTTCATAATTTTATACCAAGTTAATTGCTTGCTTTGCTTTCTGAATAATCTTTCCAGAAATAATTAATTTGTTTAAAGATAGAATATCTGGTGTAAGTATGTGGTCATTTGTTGACAACAATTTTTCTCTTTTTAATAATGCTATAATAGGCTTTAGCCCATTACCAGATGAAAGTTTTTTATGAAATCTATGATTAATATTACTAGCAACTAGTATCTCAATGGCTATAATAGTTTGAACATTTTNAATAATNTTAAGACAAGATCGCGCAGACCACGGAGCCATACTTACAAAGTCCTCTTGNCCNGCTGAAGTNGAAAGAGAATCNATACTNGCTGGATGNGCAAGCGTTTTATTTTCAGACGCCAAAGAAGCNGCAGTAACTTGAGCTAGCATAAATCCAGATTCTAAACCTGGATCCATTGCNCCAAACAAAGGAACTTTATCATCCACNCCTTTCATTAGTAAGTGTATNCGCCTTTCAGAAATACCACCTATTTCACAAATTGCAATTGATAGTGTNTCAATTGCTTGAGCGATNGGTTCAGCATGAAAATGNCCTGAATTCATTACTTTTCCATTNGGAAANATCAATGGATTATCAGAAACTGAATTAATTTCATTATTAATTATTCTTTCTGCATTTTTAAAGANCTCCCTGCTNGATCCATGGACATGAGGTAANCATCTAATTGANTAAGGATCCTGNATCCTATCACAATTTTCATGTGATTTTACTATCTCACTTGATTTNAATAANTTAAATANATTAGTTGCCGATTCTAATTGGCCTTTATGTTTTTTTANTNTATGAATTTTTGGGTTAAAAACNCTTACACTTGACAGNCTCGCTTCTATTGAAAATGCNCCAGAAATATCACCAAGGGATANNAAGTTTCTTGATTCGTATAATGCTTGAATCGCTAGTGCAGTTGATACTTGCGTTCCATTAATTAANCTTAANCCNTCNTTAGCGCCTAANTTTATTGGNTTTAAACTATTTTTTCTAAGTGCAAGCTTAGAGGATATAANTNTNCCCTTNTAATTAACATCAGATTCACCAATCATTGCACATGCCATATGTGCAAGTGGAGCNAGNTCGCCAGAAGCTCCTACTGAACCTTTACTNGGAATGACTGGTAATATATCTTTGTTTAACATATCTAANAATAATTGTGANAGTTCTGGCCTAATACCACTAAAACCTTTAGCCCATGTAATTANCTTTAAAACCATGATAATTCTAACAACTCCANAATNNAATGGTTTACCTACTCCACTAGCATGNGATCTAACAAGATTTAACTGTAATANGTTTAAATCTTTGGGNTGTATTGAAACATTACTTAGCTTACCAAAACCTGTATTTACNCCATAAACTTGTTCTTCATTTATTAGAATATTTTTTAAAATNTTATANGAGTTTTGAATAGCTGATCTACGATCTCGAGACATACGAAAATGAGCACTACTTTCCAANAGACAGCTAAGATCCGTCCAAGATAATGAACTATTAGAAATAAGTACAGTACCCATCAGCAAATGTAGGGGTTTTTTAAATATTGGACAAGGAGTGTAAAATGGCCTTTTTATACAAAAAGTATTCTATTAGCTCAAATCTTCAAGATTAGAAAATCTTTTTAAATCTACAGGGACCACATCACTAAATGCAGTACCATAGCGTTTATTAACAATGCGATCATCCATCACAATAAATATTCCCTCATCATAAGTCGTTCTTATAAGTCGACCAAATCCTTGCCTAAAACGAATAACTGATTCAGGCAAGGCATAATCCATAAATCTATTTCCACCTTGAGCTTCAACTAAATCACCAAAAGCCTTTACAATAGGCTCAGTAGGAACATCAAAAGGCATTTTAACAATAATTAATATCTCTAATAAATCACCAGGGAGATCCACTCCTTCCCAAAATGCATTTGTCCCCAACAATATTCCATTTGGCGATTGATGCATTCCTCTAACTAAACCAGATCGAGAAGTCTGTCTTTTTTGAGCAAAAATGGGGAGATCGCGACCACCTTTCTTCTGCGTAATTAATTTATATGTACTTTCTAATTGTGCTCTTGAAGTAAAGAGAACCATCATACGTTTATTATATCTTTTGTGACAATTAAAAATAATTGATGCTAAAGTTTCGGGGCTTTGTCCATCTGACCNTGAATATTGATAATATGTTACCTGATCATTATAATGAAATGGACTTTCAAAAACTGCAGTTACAACATCATCAAATTCAACTCGATCTAATCCAGTCCTATTTAAATAATAATCAAACGTCATATCCGTTCGGATTGTTGCACTTGTAAGTAAACAATGATTTATTGGTTTAAATAGGTTTGAAGCTAAATCTTCAGACAAATCAATCGGAGACATATTTACTGTTATAACTAGTTGGGTCTTTCCATTAAAATGCTTAAATGAACCTTCATACCAATAAACATTATTATATTGTTGATTTGTTGTAATAAGCTGAATGAGACTCAATGTATCACTTATAGANCCTTCNCCTCTATCTANTAACTGATGAAGTTCAAGAAAGTCTTCCCTGGTTTCATCAATATCAAGTAATAATTCACGTAATTTGCGAATATTATTTCGAATGAAATGATAACCTTTATTTAATAATTCTAATTCACTNTCNANCTGNCNGAACTCTTCTNNAACATCTTTAATTATCAATTTTGACGAATATTGAGAATCAGGATTATATTTATGGATATTATTTNCTACCAGCTGGTCAAAAAATGATTTAAGTGACTCTCTACAGGATGAGATTGAATTTGATAAATTCTTTCTNACNTCTTCAANCTTTAGATGAATACCACCTATTGATTTTATTTGATTATTCCACCTAACTGAATGGNTATGCTCAGGATCTANTCGATCCAAATCAAAAAGCATTGATCTTTGATCTAAAGTTGATGTTAACTGATGATAAGTTGANTGAGGTAGATTATGAGCTTCATCAATAATNACTGTTTGAAAATCAGGNAAAAAACCTATTCCATCTTCATTTAAACGCCTTGCTATTCCTTCTGAAATTAGTAATGCATGATTTACAACAATTATGTTNGCTTGAAATACCAACTTCCTTAGTGGCCCAAAATAACAACCACCATTTTTTNCACAAATAGCTGAAGTACAAAATCCTTGCTCACTCTGTACCATCGCCATTAATCGAAATGTAAATCCATTTGTAAAACCAGGNCATTCATCCATATCACCCGTATCAGTATGCTCTAACCAAATAATCAATGGTAATAAATTTATCGCTTCATCTTCGNCTAACATTTTATCTGAACTATTAATAAGCCAACTTAAGCGAGTCTTACATATATAATTCTGTCTTCCTTTCATTACAACTGCATTTANTGATGTATTTATAGCTTTAGTTAATCTTGGCAAATCCTTGTTAAATAATTGATCTTGAAGATGTTTTGTATANCATGATATTATAACAGGTTGATTTTCAGCTTGTTTCGCATTGTGTTTTATAGCAGGATATAAGTAAGCCATACTTTTACCTAANCCTGTACCTGCTTCGGATATACCTATTCCACCAGAACTTGAAAAAAGATCATCAACAAATTTAGAATATTCTATCTGATTAGGACGATGCTCATATGTTTCAAAAGAACGGTTTAATTCACCATCTGGGCCAAAAATTTTATAGCTATCAGTATCANTTATCTCGTTATCTCCATTATGAATAAAATAATTTTTATTTGATGGCTTAACTATTTTTGATTCGACTAAACCATTTTTTAANTCTCCAATTTTAGTTAATANGTTTCCTAGTTCAATAAATAGGTCTTTATTGTGAACATTAAATGGCTTTAAAAAAGAAATAATTCTAGATATTAGATNTAAGTTATAACTGGCTATTTCTTCAACTAATTCAACAAAAATTTTACCGCAGTTTATAGTATCATATTCTGCTCNATGAGCCCCTTCTGTNGAAAAACCAAAATAGTCAGAAACCGCGCTTAGATTATGTGCTGGCTGAAAATAAAGNAATGCTCTTGATAGTGTAAGAGTATCAAAATATTTTCTATCACTTAATTCTAAGCTATATCTAGTTGCCATCGACTTAAGAAATGATAAATCAAANGGAGTATTATGTGCNACTATAGGATAACTTCCTATAAACTTGAAAAAATCTTTTACCATATCTTTTTCTTTAGGAGAATCACTTACCATAGAATTAGTAATCCCGGTTATATTTTCAATAAAACNGGGTATTGGAATTCCAGGATTAACTAGGGTAGTATATTTTTTAGTCGGTAAGCCATCCTCAAAAAGTATAGCAGCTACCTCTATTATTCGATCAGAATCAACTTGCAAACCAGTTGTTTCAAAATCTAGTGCAATAAANTTATTTAAATTAAGGGAGCTAAATAATTCGGCNCGTTCCATCAATANTTAATCATCAACTATCTTTANTAATAGGAAGATCAACTTTNAATGATGGCTTAACCTCACCAAANCTAAAATAATTGTAATATCTTAATATCCAAAAAAGAAGTGTGACCATAATTAGAAACCATGGAAACCGAACACTCAAAAACATTGCAGGAACAAAAATAACATGCATCCTACATCGTTGAATATGTCTAATTGCCGAAGGAAAAATCAACGCAACTAGAGGGAAAGGAGCATAAACCGCACCTATTGTACTTATTATTGGATCATCATTTATATATCCAATTATTGAAGAAAGTATCGTTAATAAAGTTATTATTATAAGGAATGGTAATATAGTTGCCTTTAATGGTGGATTTTTCTCTTTTAAATCTATTTGTATAGACCATACCATGTATCCAACAAGAAAAAATATTATATAAGGTATTCCATATATGATGGTTAAATAATTAAATCCAATTGGGAGCATTCCCAAAATAAAAAATATGCCTCCACGAAAAATAACTGATAGAGCAGATTGAATTGAATCTATGTTATTTGAAAAGAATTGTAACTTATTGAAATAACGATCTAACCATATACTGAAAACTAAAATAGGTATAAATAAATAAGAAAATGTTGACCAGTCCCAATACACCCAACGGTTTTCAAGATGGGCTGCAGTATTTGCTCCTGCTAATACTACAGTCCATATACTGAACCATCTATCAGGAGAAAGTGCAAAAAAACTATCTAATTTTTGGAATGGACCAACAAATCTTTTATATCTAGAGGATTCAACTGGAAAATACTTTTCAGCAAGCAAAATTTATCCGATCAAAGCCTTTCCAACTATCGTAAAATAGATTTCATTGAATATGATAAACGCAACTATTGTTGCTGCAATAATTAAAAATATTTTGATTAGACTTTCTGAAAGTGACATATTATCCATTCCTTGCCTTAGTTCGTTCATATATTCTTTCAGACCCCATTTATTTAAAATAAATATGGCAGTGAGCATACCTCCTATTGGCAACATATATTTAGATGATAAATAATCCATTACATCAAAGAAAGGCATTCCTAAAAAACCCGTAAGATTAATTCCGCCACCTAAAGATAAAGAACAAAAAACACCTACTATGGTTATAATTCCCCCAAATTGGATAGTTGCTTTTTTTCGAGACCATCCCTTTTGATCAATAAAATATGCTGTTACAACCTCTAAAATAGAAATAGCTGAGGTCAGTGCAGCCATAAACAAAAGAATAAAGAACAGCGTACCCCAAATAGCTCCTCCTGCTAATTGAGGGAAAATAGAAGGTAAAATAACAAAAATAAGACCGGGACCTTCAGCAGGGTTTGCACCTAAAGCAAATACAGTTGTAAATATTGCAACACCTGCTAACATTGCAATTGCTGTATCTAAAAATATGACCCAAACTGCTGACGTCATCAAATTCTGTTTTTTATCAAGATAACTTCCATATGTTATCATTGTTCCCATTCCTAAACTAACGGTAAAAAATGAATGGCCTAATGCAAGCACAATAGCAGAAGCAGTTAAATCTTCAAATCTTGGATTAAATAGAAAAGATAATCCTTCCATTCCACCTTCTAATGTCATACCCCTGATGGCCAGGACACCTAATAAAAGAATAATTATTGGCATCATTATTTTTGACCATTTCTCTATACCGCCTTTTACACCTTGAACTATTACAAAAATACAGAATCCCATAAATAGGACTTGATATAGGATAGGGCTAAATGAACTTGTTACAAAACTATCAAATACAGCGCCAGCTACCTCAGGATTTCCTGAGAGATTACTAAATCCTCCTGAAATTGAATCAATAATATATTTTAATATCCAACCTCCTACTACACCATAGAAGGAAAGAATAACAAAAGCAGATGCTACACCAAGAAAACCAACCCATTTCCAGTTACTATTAGGAGCTAATTTTTCAAACGCACCAACAGGGCTTAGCTGAGTTTTTCTCCCTATTACAAATTCAGCCACTACAATAGATAGACCAACAATAAAAATGCATACTAAATAAACGAGAGTAAATGCACCACCACCATTTTGGCCAGCAATTGACGGATATTTCCAAATATTTCCTATTCCAACTGCAGATCCAGTAGCAGCTAAAATAAATCCAAGCTTTGATCCCCATTGTTCTCGATTTTGACTCATTACTCTTTGTTATCCTCCGATTTAGGTTTTTCTAGATCTTCATTCATAATTTCGTTAAATGGATGCAAATGGGCTTCAACAATAGCATCAAGAAGACCGTAAATATAGACAAATCCAACCCACCATCCATATTTGTTTCTAAGTTTTAATAACTTTGATTTTTCAGCTGAATCAANACCTGAATAGTCATCATATTTCTTACTATTGTCAAAATATAAAAGGCCACAAACTAATGCGCCGCTTAATAAAGCAGTTCCTTTAAGTTTTTGNCCATTATAGAANTGACCTCCACCAGGAGCCAAAAAAGCCCAGGTTGCAGCTTTTGCTGGNGATTTATNANNTTNTGAAGTCGATGTTGANTCTGCAATCTGACCCAAAACAGTTCCATATGTTGTCACAATAAAAATGAAACAGCGAAACATATACAAATCAGACTAAAGCAATACATTCAATTTCAACATCTGTCCCTGCAGGAAGCCCCTTCACAGCTACAAGAGATCTAGCTGGTGCGTCCTCCTCATTTAACCAATTATTAAAAACATCATTCACTTCATTGTATTGAGCCATATCTGTAAGAAAAACAGTAAATTTTACTACTTTTGAAAGATCAGTACCTGCGCGATCTAAAATAGCAGATAGATTTTTAAATACCTGATCAACCCGTTCTTTAAAACTTCCTTCTATCAACTCTCCATTAGATGGATCAATAGCAATTTGTCCAGCTGTAAACACAAAACCATTAGCTACGANAGCTTGATTATAAGACCCTATAGGGTTCGGTGCATTTGCATCGCTAATAACAGTTTTTTCCATAATTTTCCTCCTTAATTAAAAGCCATACAGGCTAAACCAATATCGGGGTCAAACTCACGTTTTCCATCCGTTTTAATTTTACGTAGAACAAACTCACCTACAGCAGCTACCTTCGCTTCNAATAAATGACCACCTTTTACNTCTAAACTATGATCTGCAATAGTAATATGAGCATGAATAAAAGGCTCACCATCNTTAAGAAGAACATTACCTTGATANGAAGTTAATTCTCTTATTTCATCATAATTTTGAGTTATATATTCTTTCTTCTCTAAATCATAGGCACCTAGTTTAATATCTTTTATNGCTCCAATACCTGACAATTGAGCATTAATTATATTATTTTTTNTACAAAACTCNGTAAGAGTANCCATTATGGGTTCATTTTGCTCNACATAAATAATATATGTATCACCATCTTGTTTATATTGCATAATTAAACTTAACCTTTAATTGAGTCTTTTATAATTTGAAAACTTTTATCCATAGCTTTTATGAAATCTTTTGAATCTGCTCCTCCAGCTGTTGCTAAGTGAGGCTTCCCGCCTCCGCCTCCACCCATCAAATTTCCTATACTCTTTGCTAAATCATTAGCTTTTACACCCAATTTGACTAAATCCTGCGTTACAATAACAACAATCATAGGTTTTTCCCCATCAGAACCAAGAACACCAACTCCACTGCCAATTGAATCCAACAAAGAATCACCTAAATTTTTAAGTTCATCCATTGACTGAACATTTGTTTTTTCAATAATGATTTTATAATTATCAATAGATTTACTNTTCTGNACTAATGATTCNAAATCAAAAGTNTCACTTCTTTTATTCTTATCTTTTAGTTGTTTTTCTAAAGATTTCTTTTGTCCTAATAATTGTGATAACCTGTCGGCTATAGAATCTTTACTACAATTTAATTGCGACTGAACAGATTCTAGAGTAGAAAACTGATTCTGAAAATATTCAACAGATTTTTGACCAGTCAATGCTACAATGCGACGAACTCCAGAAGCTAGAGATGATTCTTCAATAATTTTAAATAATCCAATATCACCAGTACGGTCTACATGGGTACCACCGCAAAGCTCTTTTGAAAAGTCTGAAACTGTAATTACTCGAACTTCCTCTCCATATTTTTCCCCAAACATAGCAACAGCACCTTCTTTTTTTGCCTCATCAAATGGTTTAACTGATACATCTATATTACTATTTATCAATATTTGACCATTGACAATGGCTTCTATTTCATTTATCTGCTCTGAAGTAATTTTTTCTGAATGCGTTAAATCAAACCTAAGATAATCGGGATGAACCAGTGACCCGGCTTGCTGTACATGATCTCCAAGAACTTCTTTCAATGCCTTATGCATAAGATGTGTTGCGGTGTGATTTTTTCTGATGTTTTGCCTGCGTTCAAAATCTACTTCGCAAGAAACACTGCCAGTCAATGAATCATCAATTCTTCCCGAACAATAATGAATAAAAATATCTTGATCCTTTTTAACATCATCCACTATAAGATCTACACCCTTACCTTTTATTGTACCTGAATCGCCTATTTGGCCGCCTGATTCTGCGTAGAAAGGCGATGTATTCATAACAACTAGAACTTGATCTTTTTGGGCAGAATAACGCAAAATTTGAGACTTTGACTTTGTAGTCTCATATCCTACAAAATCAAAACTTTCTTCTTCAAGTACCTTAACCCAGTCCAAGTCTTCTACTTGGTGAGTGAATTTAGCTGAAGATTTAGCTCTTTGTCTTTGCTCCTTCATTTCACTTTTAAATCCTTTATCATCTACTGAAATGCCATTCTCTCTTGCCAGTAACTGCGTAAGATCAAGTGGAAAACCATATGTGTCATACAACCTAAATGCTTCTTTACCAGAGATTTTATTTCCAGATAGATTTGCTAAAACTTTATCAAAATGATTTAAACCTCGTCCAAGTGTATTTCCAAATATTTTTTCTTCTGATTGAACAACCTTTTCAATGTGAATCTTTTTTTCTACTATCTCGGGGAAAGCATCACCCATGATATCGCAAAGAGTACCGGTAAGTTGGAATAGAAATGGATCTTCTTGGCCTAATTCCCTTCCAAAGCGCGCTGCTCGTCTCAGTATACGTCTTAAAACATAGCCCCGCCCTTCATTCCCAGGCATGCAGCCGTCAGCGATTGAAAACCCTAACATTCTAATATGATCAGCAATCACTTGAAATGGAGCAGGATTATCCTGAAAATTTCTTTCTGTAAGAGCTTCTGTTTCTTTTATTATGGGAAAAAACAAATCTGTTGTATAGTTATTATATGTTTTTTGTAATACCGAAACAATCCTTTCGAAACCAGCACCTGTATCAACGTGTTTTTGAGGAAGGCTTTCTAAATCTCCATTATTTAAGCGATTATTTTGAATAAAAACTAAATTCCAAAGCTCCCAATATTCATTGGAGCTATTCACACCTTTAGAGCTTTGCATATTTACATCTTGGCCTATGTAATAATGAATTTCAGAGCAAGGACCACAAGGTCCAGTTTCACCCATTTCCCAAAAATTATCCTTTTTCCCACACTTTAGCACTCGATTGGGATCAATATCTGTAACTTTTGGCCATAGGGCAAATGCTTCATCGTCTTCATTGTAAACCGTTACCCATAGTCTATTCTTATCAAGCCCCCAAACTTCTGTAAATAATTCCCAGGCCCACTGAATTGCTTCTGCTTTATAATAATCACCAAAAGACCAATTTCCTAACATCTCAAAAAAGGTATGATGAAAATTGTCTATTCCTACTTCTTCAAGATCATTATGCTTTCCGCTTACTCGAATACATTTCTGACTATTTACAACCCTTAGGTGTTCTGGTTTCTTCTGGTCAAGGAAAATAGGCTTGAACTGGTTCATACCAGCATTTGTAAAAAGTAATGTAGGATCATCGATTGGTACAACAGGTGAGCTTCTAACAAGCTTATGATCTTTACTTACAAAAAAATCAATAAATGCGTTTCTAATTTCTTGGCTTTTCATTGGTTTTAAAACGAAAAAGAGGTTTCTATTGATCTAATATCAATTGTTTCATTAGCTCCATTTATTTCTCCATCCCCATTCAAATCACGAAAAGAACGTCTAAAAGTATAGCTTAGGACTAAACCATTTCCCATGGAAATACCTAAACGATAACCTAATACGGTACTTTCAGTATAATTGAATTTAAAAGGATTTGGCACATTTCTCTGCTGATAAAATGCATTTGCATATTGGATTCTGCTAATAGATTTTTTTAATCGTACTGACGTAATAAATGTTTGATTCTTATTTGTGATAAAGCTTTTGTCTTTTGTTGACCAAATATCACCCATCATATCATGATATGAAGCCCCTGCCTCAATAAATGAACCCATGTTTATACTTAAACGTGAAAAATAACCCTTTTGTTCGCCAAAACGCCCTAAGCTTGATTCTTTTGTTTTTAATACAATCTGATTATCACTAGACTTTGTAAGGGCTACTCTCTCTATTTCATATAATCGGTTCCAATAATTAAACTCAAATCTACCTNTAGGAATAATTCTATATTCTAAATTGAATTTAGCNGGNCCAAAAACTGAAGAAATAGCAATCGGAACTATACCCATACCTAATTCAAGCTTTTCNCCTGAAAGCGGATCAGATGTTTTNCCAATCATTTGTGCCATTTGGGAATATATAGATAAAGAAAACTTTTCTTTATCCAGTAATTGGAATCCCAAATCGATAGCAAACGCCATTACATCATCTTTATCTTTAGAAAGATTAATTGGCTCTCCTTTTCGAAATATATCTGAATCCAATACAACAGTTTCGCCTGTATATCCTGGAATCCGATTATCCAATGTATCTGTTATACCGTCACCATCAATATCCCACTCTGCAGGATCATTATCTGCAATACCATCGCCATCAGTATCTACCCACCAATCATTGTTTTCAGGAAAATCGTCAACAATATTTGGGCGGCCATCCCCATCACTATCTTTCAAACCTAAATACTGATTACGATCGGATACAACTGAAAAACCTAAGGGTAGGCCAAACAATTTTTTCGTTGAAACCCTACCTCCAAATAAACCAATATTCTCCTTTAAGTCATTCGCAAATATCTCTATATTATAAGATTTAGAGTTAATTTCAAAATCCATTCCGATCTTTCTATCTTGCGGATAAAGCATATTATTTGCGTAGCCACTCACCAAAATTCCATAACCTAAATCTACTCTATCTAATGCTCCAATTTTTGTATAAAATGCATTTCCAGGATAACCATATCGGATATAATAAATTTTATCTATAATTGTATTTTTTATTGCACTTCCGGATGAGAAATCCCATTCGTCTGAATGAATATTTCCCTCCGCATCAAAATAAAAAACAAGGTCAAGGGCCACACCCCACTTGCCAATAGGAATAATGGGTCGCATAGCAATTTGATTCCAGACTTTCCCATCAATAGTCACTGATCCTATAGCTCCTTGATTCTTAACCTGAGGGTAAGCAGGTAAGACCAATGTGGATACAAAGATGAGAAAAATGTTCCGAGGTATTCTCATTATGTTAAAGAAATTACTTTGAGAACTAATTGTGTTCAAACTCTAATTCTCAATTCCACAGCTCCATTATTCCAGCTAAATTCATAACCATCATGGACTATTCTAAATTAAAAACAGCAGATATTATTCATTTAAATAATAAAGAGCTGAGTGAATATATATATTCAATTCAGGATCAACTACAAATGAAGCTTAGCTCTGGCTTAAGTATTGATGATATTATTGATCAGGAGGATCCTTTTGAGGGTTTAGAGCCAATACTTCCTCAGGAGGTATATCCCATTTTAGTACTAGCTATGATAAATAATATTCGATCAGATACGGTAATGGAAGCAATTTTAGAAGGTTTGCAAAAAGGTATTAAGCAATACAACAAATCAAATTAATGATTAAAAATTTAATATTAATATCTCTGGCAACACTAATATTTGGGCAAAATAATCGTATAACTAATATTTCTATTGCACCAAAAAAGAATGGAGTATCAATTCAAATATTATCTGATTCTCCAATCCAACCTTCTCAAGTTGCAGGTTGGTATAATCAATCAAATGATTGGTATTATATAACAATTCATAATGCTTTTGGCGATACAGCATCATTAGAGAAAACTAAAGTTAATTATCCTATAACTNATATCGAGGCTATAGANACAGGCGAATCANTGCAGTTNGGNTTTAANATGAGTCAGCCAGTTGAAGACTTTGAATTCTATCACAATAATGATAAACAAGANTTATTNGTTGCCCTTAGATTCCCCTTATCTGAAGTTCTAGCTTCTATGGAANCTGATCGTCCTGTTGTTTCATTACAAAAATCAAAAACTAATTCTATTTCAAAAGCATTGTATGTTGTTGGAGCAAGTATTGTAGGATCAGAAATTTTACGTCCAAAATCTGACGGAACCTGGAAGATTCCAATTGGATTTAGTGTTATTTTTATTGGATATTTATATGAAAATTTTATCACGGGTAAAAAAGAATGAAAGAAAATTTAATCTTCTATGCATGGTTCTATGTCATAGGAATAATATGTATGTCTTTATTTATAAGATTTTATCTCTATAAAAAAAGAGAAAAGAAGCAGAAAAATAATAAATGAAGTTCACNCTTCTTACCTTTTTTTCTTTAGTAAATCTAAATGCACAGAATATTGCTAATTCGTTAGAAGTTGTAATTAATGCCTTCAATGGAATAAATACAAACGAAAGGCATCTTACTCATCATTTCTTAGATATAGCGAAAAATGGACAAAATATCCCTTACAATGATAAAGTTGCACTAGAGGCAGTTGGATTTAACTTTACTTCATCATTAGTATCGAGAGGAGGTTCAGAGAGATCCGAGTCAGTAGGCTTAGATAAATTTATTGATAGTAAGTTTTTTAGATTCCATTATACAACATCAGGTATCCATGCCGTAGATGTAAAAGATCTAAACAACAATTCACTTCCAGATTACATTGATCAGGTAATTGAAGTATTTAACCATGTTTCAGATAAGTTNCATACTGAAATGGGNTATACAAGACCACCTAGTGATGGATATTATTCATCAACTCGAGATAAAGGTGGCTCAGATCATTATGATGTTTATATTCGAGCAATACCATCAAAATACTATGGCTATGTTCAACCTGAAGAATATGCACAAGGTAAAGGTGATAATGAACGATCTGAGCTACGTAATGAGCAAAATTCATTTACTAGCTATATGGCCATTCGCAATAATTATAAAAAATTTAGCTTAAGTGAATTAGATAATATTAAAGTAACAGCAGCACATGAATATTTCCATGCTATACAATTTGGATATGATGGCTGGGAAAAACCATGGCTTCTTGAGGCATCAGCGATCTGGATGGAAGAAGAAATTTATGATGAAATAAATGATTGTTACCAATATATGAAAGATTGGTTTAAATATCCCTATAGATCGCTAGATGAAAGTGGATTTCATTGGTATGGGTCATTTATTTTTTTTGAATTTATAGAGCAACATATGGGAGGAGCAGATGCAATTAGAAATATTATGGAAGCGTCTGTTAAATCAAATAGTAAAGAAAAAGATGGCTCTCACTTGGCAATAGATGAGGCATTAAGACAAAATGGTCATTCTTTTCAAAAAGCATTAAATGGAATGTCCATAGCGAATCAAATTATGTCTTCATTTGAGTCAAAAAATTATTCTTACGAGGAAGCTGAAAGTTATCCAATTAGCGGACCAACCATCTCAGAAATAATAAATTTTCAGCTTGGAACTAAAAACACTGTTAACTCATCAAAGCTAAATCGTTTTGGAAGTGAATATTTTCAGATAATATCTAATACACCTGTATTATTAAATCTAACTAATAAAAGTGGCCTATTACCTGATTTACAATTAAACGCAATTCTAAAAAAGAATGATAATTCATATAAAGTAATTTCAAGCCCATCTATTAATATTGACCCATCAGAATTAAAATCAATTTATCTTTCAATTGTAAGCCAAGATACAACTGGAGGCAACTGGGATTATTCATTGTCTATTCAAGATGGCAACCCTGGTACAGATATTAATTTACCCGTGGAATTTGTTCTAAATAGACCTTATCCAAATCCATTCAATGGGTCAATAAAATTTTTCATATATGTAATAAATAATTCTAAAATAACAATCGATCTAATTGGGATAAATGGTCGTCAGATTATTAGGTTATTTTCTGGAGAGCTTTCATCAGGCAATCATCCTTTTAAATGGAACGGAATAGATAAAAACGGAAATCAAGTTTCCTCAGGGGTATATTATATCAAAGTTTCTGGAGAAAAAACAAATGAATGGAAACCAATAACTTTTTTGAAATAATCTATTCTTTATAGCCAATCATCACTAAAACATCCCCATTTTTAAGGTCAATTTGATTCCATAGNGGNATTANATCTTCNGAAGGTGCTGGTGTTTTAGCCAGTACCTCACCTCGAATTGCTCCAANNATTGCTGAGTGAGNATTTATATCTAAGCCTAATTCNTTAGNAATNTCAAANGCTTTNGGATAAACATTANTAACCGTAGGTGAAATTANCATACCATGATTACTACACAATTTTTTAAAAGTATTNTATACAACTGGATGTTGGGTACGAGATATAATTAGATCAGANGGAAANATTGCATATCTTAGNTCCTGNACAAATGGATAAATTCCTGACNTTTGAATTATTTGTNTAAATAAAGTAACNCGNAAATAATTCACTGANTTTGAACTGACTTGATGNCATTCATTTGTAGAAAAGCCAATTATNTTTTTGTTCTCATCCAAAATATGAACCCAAAGATCTGCAGAAGTACTCGCACCAATAATAAATTTTAATCCAAAATCATTACCGGAAGAATCTTTAAAAACTTCATGATGTCGATTAATAATTGACATAGCTTCATCATTTTGAGTTAAATCTATTCCTCCCCACTTTTTTTTAGGAAAAACAATTTCAATTCCATATTTAGGATTGATCTTATGAAGATGGTCTAATAATAATTTTGCTTCCGGGAGTGAATAATAATGTGTTGGATCCATAATCTACATCGGCTAAAAACATCCTTTTAAATGTGTGTAAGCATAAAAAGGAATAATTATATATAAAATTGTATCTCTTATTAGATAATATGTAACAATGGCGGCTATTACCTGCCAACCTTTTTTCTTGAATAGAAGTTTGAACCCCCCTTCCCTCTTTATTTCCAGCCACTCTACTAAGAATTTAGGACGGTATATAGACATTATTTTTTAGGTTTTATCTTACCAAATTTTAAATTTTCGTATTTTTCCCAGATGGTTTCACCAGAAGCCTGTTGAAAACGAAATGCAAATGACAATGCGTCATCAAATGAATTACCGGCAAATTCCTCATGTGTATAATATTCATCAATCCATCCCATAAATTCCTTCATTCCATCTTGATTCACTTGATCAAAAATTCCATAAATTAATTCTGCTCTATTATCATAGTACCACGTAGTTACTTCTCCGTAGCCTAAATCATTAATCATCTTCTGATGAGTGTCATAGACTTGAGTAAGATATGAAAAAAGAAAAATTTCTTTCTCATTTGGCTCAAGAGTCTTCCAATAAACTGAAATAGCATTTGGCGTAGAATCATTTTTCTGATCTTGTGCAAATACTAACATTAATGGAAATATGATAGTAATAACTAGCTTCATATTAGCCTTCTTGCTCTTCTGATTCAAATTCTGTAATCATTTCTTCTAATTTATCTATAGCTTCTTCTTCCGAAACTTTGCCTCTATTTTCACCTTGATAATACAAATGCCCAGCACCTTTACCAAATGCGATTCCAAGATCCGTATGGGTGGCTTCTCCAGGACCATTTACAGCACAACCCATAAGTGCTACAGTCATAGGAGTTTTAACATTTTGCAGCTTTTCTTCCATTTCTCCAGCAATTTTAAAAAGATCAACTTCTAATCGACCGCATGTTGGGCAAGCAACAATTGTTACACCTTTACTTGCGAGGCCAAGTGATTTTAAAATTTCAAACCCCACTCGCACCTCTTCAACAGGATCATCAGTAAGACTAACTCGAATAGTATCGCCAATACCTTTAGACAATAAAGCCCCAATACCAACAGATGATTTTATAGTTCCTGATTTCGTAGGGCCTGCCTCTGTAACTCCCAAATGCACTGGGTAGTCGAATTTTTTTGAAAATAACTCATATGATGCCATCATAAGATTCACATCCGAAGCTTTCAAAGAAACAATAATGTCATTAAAGTCATGCTCCTTACAAATATCTATATGACGTTTGGCACTTTCAACCATTGCCTCGGGAGTAGGATATCCATATTTATCTATAAGATCTTTTTCTAAGCTACCAGCATTAACTCCAATTCGTATTGGTAAGTTTGCATTTTTAACTTTATCTAAAACTTCCTTTACTCTTTTTTTACCACCAATATTTCCAGGATTGATTCGAATTTTATCAGCACCAGCATCAACTGCTTCCAATGCCATCCTATAATTAAAATGAATATCTGCTACTAATGGCACATTCATTCTTTTTTTTATTTCATAAAGCGCATCTGCTGCTGGTTGATCAGGAACTGTTATTCGAATAATTTGACAACCTGCTTCTTCAAGACGTTCTATTTCTTTCAATGTTGCAGTAACATCATGCGTCTTGGTCGTTGTCATTGACTGGACTGTTACAGCGTGCTCACCACCAACAATTAGATTCCCAATTTTTACTTCTCTTGTTTTTCTTCTTTTAATCATTTTTAAGGTGTAAAAATTACAACATTCTATCCTTCAAAAGGATCATCCAAATATATTCGAGCTAAAGACATAGCATTCGTAGAATTATCTAATTTTAAACACTTTTTATATGAGATAACAGCTTCCATACGTTTTCCTTGCCTGTCTAAAATTTTCCCTTTTAATAAGTAGGCTTCTCCTAGAATTGCATCCAAATCTGAATAATAGAGATTTATAGATTGCTCTAGAAAACCCAGCGCCTTATTATCATTTCCATTTAAATAATGATAGTGCCCCCAAATATAGTCTAAATATGATGAAAATCGTTGCTGATGTCTAGGGCGTTGATCATAAAATGTATTTTTCAATTCATCAAGTAACCGCTTGGCCAATTGCAATTCTCCTTTTTGAAGCAAACTTTCTGCATAATGAATTTTAAAATCATAATTATTTGGATAGCGATCTGCTAAATCTTTACTCAACAATAAACCTCTATCAACATCAATATCAATAAATTGATAGATGAATGAAAGTATACTTTTTGCTTCAGTCCATGCCCACGGACTTTGAAAAGCTGCTATTTCCATTTTTCGTATGCCTTCTTCCTTTGAAGCTTCCAAGCCAAAAAGCTCTGCGCCAGCTTTTAAAAGTACGTTACTCATACCTATATAATATTCAACAACTCCTATAGGAAGATATGCATCAATTAATGTCGAATCTAATTCCGAAACTTTTTGAATAATACGAAAACCCCTGTATGCTGATATCAGTGTTGGAATCCACTTCTTCTGACCTAATTGAATTCGGGCTTTGAGACCTTTTGTTGAACCATAATATAAAAGATATTCAGGGTCATCAGGGTTTTTAGCCAACAATGAATCATAAATCAATTCTATAGAATCAAGATTCTTATCAAAATTAGTATATACTTCTTCATGAGAAAGTTTTGACTCATCGTTCCTCCATTGAGCTGCTACCCATGCAACATGTACACCAGGATGACCAGGGAAATTCTTACGTGCTTTATCAAGAATTTCAATACTACGCTCATATTCATAATTATAGAATGCATCAGCCCCTTCACGAACTTGGTTATCGCCCGGTTTTTGCCCAAATGACAATGATAATAGGCTTAATGATAGGAAAATTGACTTCATATTTATTGGAAAAATTAGGTTAATTCCTTACAGAAAAAGAAATATGATATGCCCCCCGCAAAAATATAAGAATTTATTTCAATCTGAAGTTTTTCCAGCTAATAAAAGCCAACCACGAGCATCATTATTTACAGGGTCAATCTCCATAGATCGAGACCAAGCGGCCTTAGCCAACGCAGATTCTTTCATTCTCCAATAAGTGATTCCTAGCCCCAGATAAGTTTGAGAATCATTTGGACTTAATTCTATGGCTTCTTGGTAAGAAGCTAAAGATTCACGATTCATTCCTTTGTTTCGATAATAATCACCCAAAGTTCTCATGGAACCAGGCAACCAAGAACCAGAATTTTTATTAACACTCAAAGCACGCCTAAAAGAGGTTTGTCCCAACCCAGATTGTCCTAAACGATTATATTCAACAGCAAGGATATAGTATGCTTGAGGAAGAAGAACACGTACTTGTTGATTATTTGGATCGTAGTGGAGTAAATCTTCCCATGATGATGCAGCTCTNCCCCATTCACTTCCNTTAAAATAACTCAATCCTTGATTATAACGCGATTCCTTATCGGANGGGTCAATTCGAATTGCATCACTAAAGGTTAGAGCAGCATATACATATTTCCCCTGACGAAAATATAGATCAGCTAATGCTACATAAGATTCATGATGAGTAGGATCTTTTTTTATAGACTCTTGATAACTTGATTTAGCTTTATCCAAATTATTTAATCCTTCAAACGCTTTTCCTTTTAAATAGATAAAGCCAGCATGTGCAGGAAACATATCCTGNCCACCTTGGGCTAATTTTGCAGCNNTTTCAAAATTAAGATCAACTAAATTTTTTCTAACTCTTTGCATTTGTTTTGCAGGGCCATTAGGATCTTTTTCAGCAGATTTAGTTAATATATCATCAGACATAGAACTCAAGCTATTTTCTCCAAATAAAGTAGACATAGCTTCAATAGTTGCGCGGTGATTAGGTTGAACATCAAGAGCTTCATCAAATGAATGACGAGCTTTAGNCAATTGACCAAATCGAGCATAAAAGGAACCGAGATGAAAATGAGCATCTGCATTATTTGAATGTTGAGCTGCTAATTTTAAATATATTTCTTTGGCATCTTCGAATCGACCATTTTCCTCATAGTTNCTNGATAAATCAACCTGTTTTCTAAAGTCATTTGGCTCTGATCTGGCTGATTGCTCTAGATCAGANGTGGTTGGAGTCCNCTTGAGCGTAATCCTTTCCACTTTCTTTTTTTGTTTTTCCCCCAGAAAATTTGTTGCTCTAGCTAGATTTCTTGAACTTAATTCAAAGCCTTCAGCAATATTATAAATATCATTCGCGTATTTTACAGGACTAATAGCAGGGATATCTGAAACTTTTGGAATAACTGCTTTAGTCGTTGATCTAGAAGCAACATTCCCACCACTTTTATTTAAAATTGATGTTAATTGTTGAACTTTCTTTTTATTTGAAGAAGATGGATTCAAGTTAANGGCTCTTTGGAAATCTTTTAATGCCCCAGCATAATCTTTCTTTCTAGCTTTAGAATTACCTCTTTTAGCATATGATGCTGCCTGCGATACCTGNTTTTTTGTTGGTTTTTTNCTTGAAGATGAACCGCCACTTCTTTTGGCCAATGATGTTAGCTGCTGAACTCTCTTTTTATAGCTTGCTGTNGGATTTAATTGATAGGCTTTTTTATAATCAGATAAGGCCCCTCTGTAGTCTTTTTTCTTAGCCTTAGAACTACCTCTTTTTGCATACTTACTTGCTTGGGCGGGGTTTTTCTTTTTTGATTGGGCCGTAACTACTGCAGTATTAACTGAATAGGGAACAAAGCCTACCAAAGATAGAGCTAAGAATAATCGCGTTGTCCAGAGATAAAATAATCGCATGATACTCAATAAATTTACGAAACTGAAATGAAATAGAAAGGTCTAATTTAATTTAATATCTTTTTGGTCTGTGTGANCCTAAAGCCCATGACATTTCAATGATTCCATTGAACCCATTAAATGCAATTTGCTCATCTTTCATCAATTTTAAACGGAAAACAAGGTCATCCCCACTTGGCGCATAATCACCATATATACTAATTGAAGTACCTTGAGATCTCCTCAACTTATATGACCAATTATCTANAATTAATCCTAAATGATATTTTTGATTAAATTGCCTTCCAATCATTATATATCCTATAGTTAGGATTTCATCTGGGTGATAAGCAATTCCATGATGTAAATTTGATATTTTCCCGACGAAAAATTCACTTTGAATAAACCATGAAATAAACTGATCGGTACGATCTGTAAATTTTATATCAAAACCCGAAATTTCTTTTTCTCTTCCGGTAACATGATTTAAGCCTAAAGATAAAGTTTTGTTATTTAAAATTTTAAATTGATTTTTTATGGTTATTAGAGATGAAAATCCATCAATGGAATCTATACTGGTTGTTGATATCGCATGTGAATGACCTTTTGAATTATCACCTTCTCCGATTCCGTTTTTCAAAAGACTGANACCTAATTTACTTTCCCATGGCGTTGNAAANTTTCTTTTAAATGTAAATCCAAGNCTTGCCCAAGAGTGNGATCCAAACAAATAAGCAATCGCATTCGGCTGGGAAATAAAGTTTAATGTATGCTTATGTATTTTATTTTGGATTCCTATGTCAGGTCTAAAATATCCAAGTTTAAATTGAGAAATCATAAAATTTAAATAAACTTCCTCAACAGTTGACTGGCTACCATCTAAAGGAGTATGTAAGTATGCCATCGCCATAACATTAGGTCTAAGATGACTCATAGCTACTAGTTCAAGACCACTGGAGTTAAATGATGAATCTGTACTGGAAAAAGATATATCACTTAACACACTTATTGAAAAGGGTTTATCGCTCTGTGCTAAAGATAAAGAGAGGAAGAAAGTAATTATGAGAATATTTTTCATCAAATTTTTATTAGAACTACGTACTATAAACAGTTTCCCAAGATTCAACATGACCCGCTGTATTAACAATTGAAATTTTACCAAATGAAAAAGATTTTTTAATTGACAGACTTTGAGTGATTTTCTTTCTTTTGTTAACATCTAATAGCTTATAAATTAAACTGATATGGGGAGAAAAAAGATAATCTTCATCTTTTAAACCTTTCAAAAGACAATTCGAATTTTGTAATTGCGAACTATTTTTTAGTTCTA
>PASX01000003.1 GCA_002713455.1 Fidelibacterota bacterium | reverse complement strand
TTTTTATGCCAAGTATTGATGTTTATAAATTAATTACACAGATTGTTAATCACGGCGATAAACTTCTGTCTAATTCTAAACGATCATTAATTAAATATTTGCTACCTATTGAAAAGTCATTTGGCTATTATACTGGTAACAAAGCTGAGTTTTATGATCCCCAAGAAGACCAAATATTCTATAGAAATTTTAAGGTTGACGATGAACAAAGTAGAATCGATTCCATTAATTATATTAATGGACGAATAGATTATTATAATAGACACTGTGATGAACAGATTAAGAAGGGTATTTTAGTTAGAAATGAGTATTCTAAAATACCTCATCTATATGAATGGGCACTTAAACTTCGACTTTCACCACCAATTATAGATCACACAACTGATTTTATGGCTCGTAATAGCATAGCATTAATACGAACAGTTGATGATCCGTATGTATATAAATGTGGTATGAAGATGGCAAATGATGATTTTGTTCCACGTTTTAATAAAATGATTTATGATTATTTAATTGCTTTAACTAAAGGTAAAAAACTCGTTCCTCAAAATACCTTATACAATCCTATCTTAGAATTTGAGGATTGGTTTATGTCATCTGGTATAGAAATTGAAAAAACACCAAGTTTAACAAATGGCTTAAAAGGTACAAAGCAATCAAAACTACCTGTTATATTTGAGGTTGATGATAAAACTGCTTCAATTAATCTTAAGCCTAGTATTAAGGCAAACCCAGATTATAAAAGATGGTATCAAAGTCCAATAGAAGCTAAAATAATAAACTTAATTGAAAATGATGCTCTTGATAATTTTATTCATGATTGTAGATTTAAAAATGTTAATAAGATAAATATAAAAAAATTATCAAAAAAGTTGAACTGTAGTGATAAAACTGCTAAAAAAATGATTCAATTACATGCTCCATATATTTTGGAATTGTAGAGAATATGGCAATACAAATTTTTGTCACTGGTGGTACGTTCGATAAAGAATATAATGAGATTTCAGGTGAGTTAAGATTTAAGAATACACACCTTGAGGAAATTTTGGAATTAGGCCGCTCAAAAGTCAATGTTGATATAAACACGTTAATGTTGAAGGACAGTCTAGAAATGATTGATTCGGATAGGCTATTAATTTTAAATGAGTGCAAAAAATCAGATTCGGATCAAATAATTATAACTCATGGCACGGATACAATGGTAGAGACTGCAAAATTTATTGCTAAAGAAAAGTTAAATAAAACCTTAGTATTAACAGGAGCAATGATACCTATAAATTTTGGCAGTTCTGATGGCTTATTTAATCTTGGTAGTGCGCTAGGTTTTGTTCAAAGTTTACAATATGGAGTTTATATTGCAATGAATGGTAGATGTTTTAATCATGATAAAGTTAGAAAAAATTTACAAACAGGGATATTTGAACCAATTTAAGATTGAATCATTTTTCCCAATCAATTTCAATCATTTCTATTTGACGTGGATCAATATAATCACATACTTCTCCATCAAAGAAAGCATCTTCTTCTAGCATAATCGCTACTTCCTTTTCCCATTCATCAATAAAAACTTTTGCATTTAACTCTATAGAGTATGCAGTATTTGCAAAGAGGGGATAATCTCCATTTACTGGTACACCATTTTGTTTATCCCACATACCAATGGTTGGTCCCGANCCATGACCATAATATCCAATTGGATGAGTATAAATTTGAGGTTTTATTCCTTCACTTTCAGCTTGTTCTATACTTGATTTAAGCATTTCATTACCTGTTNTNCCANTTTNGAATTGATCNGTTAAAATNTCCTGNAANCGATTACCAGTCTTTAANGCNTTTTNNAAAAANNTAGGAGTTTTGGACTCNCCNGGCATTAANACATATGCATGNTGTTGCGTATCAGTATTTAANCCAAGATAAGTNATNCCAAAATCAACATGTAAAAGNTCTCCAGGAATNATGACATTATCAGGCTTGGCTTTTGAAAACGATGATAAAAAATCAAATTTATTATTATCATTNCGTTGAATATCNACNGATGGATGNAACCANGTNACAAGTTTNAGTTCACGAATTCTTTCTCNAAACCACCAAACNAGATCNTCCGTAGTAGTTACGCCCGGCTCNATNANATTNGANGAAAANCCCTCNTTAATTATTTTATGNGCAATATTACATATNTTNGGATATAATTCCATTTCCATAGTGAACTTCTTGTTTCNAGCCAACCNATNGCAANTTTTTCTGCNCTNACTACTCTATTTTTATATTTNTTAGGNAGTGANTTTAAAAATANATCATTTTCTANTGCTGTNAANCCATCAGCTTGGGCAAANTANTCACTTTTATTTATTCCTATTTTTTTNGGNTTTTTATNTNTAATTAAATCAGNAAGNGCNCGNTATTGATTTGGNNNTTTTTCNGGATNCCANGATTTTCGNAANACTTCACCAACATCATATCTAGCAATTGCATATGTTTCAAGAGGCTTATTATTNCCTGGATCAGAAACCACTAAAATAGTTCTTCTTCTTGCATTAAGCCANGTTGCTGGTAACATAGTTCTAATTACTGGATCTTCGTTGTATTCTCTCGCAATAATAACCCACATATCTATATTATTTCGCTTCATAATTTGAGGNAAAACAGATACAAAACGATCTTTTAATAATTTATTTCTAACCTCAGCTCTTTCCCTCATTGGTAAAATTTGATTTTTCAATGCATCTGTTTTATTATCAAGCTTTATGCATGAGNNTGAATTNAATACAANAATAATTAATCCAAATAACTTTATTAATTGTTTCATGNTGCTCCGTTATATAATATTTTTTAGTTCCTTAATTGGAAGTTAAGTTTATGAATAGATATAATGTTCAATAAATAAAAAAAGAAATATCATGTATTTTATTTGTTCAGTATGTAAAAAAGATTTAAAAGAATTACCTCGNCCGCTAGGATTATGTGAATGTGGGAAACCTCTTGANGTACATTATTCATGGGAAAATCAACAACNAAGTATTGATATAAATGATGACGAAGCAACATTATGGAGGTATANGAACGTACTTCCTGAAGTAAAGAACTTTNTAAGTCTTGGAGAAGGACATACTCCTTTAATTCCTATTGGAGAAAATCTCTTTTTAAAAGATGAAACGGTAAATCCAACAGGTTCTTTTAAAGATAGAGGAATGGCTCTTGCAATCACTATGGCAAAAGTCCAAGGTGTGCAGCAAATTTGTTTACCTTCTGCAGGAAATGCTGGCATATCTGCTAGTGCATATTGCAAAGAAGCTGATATTGAATGTCATGTATTTCTACCGGAAACGATACCTGATGAATTCAAAAAGGAAACCGAAAAATTTGATGCTAAGCTGACTTTAGCTGGCCAAACTATTTCAGATGCCGCAAAGGAAATGCTGAAAAATAAAGAAGAACAATGGTTTGATATTTCTACACTAAAAGAACCATTTCGAGTTGAAGGGAAAAAAACATTAGGCTATGAAATTGCAGAACAATTAGGCTGGGAATTTCCTGATGTAATTATTTATGAGACCGGTGGTGGTACAGGCTTAATTGGTATGTGGAAAGCATTTATTGAGATGCAAAATTTAGGTTGGGTAAAAGGAAAACTTCCTAGAATGGTTGCTGCACAATCCGATGGATGTGCACCAGTTGTTACAGCTTTTCAAAATCTAGATAAAACCACAAAATTTTGGGAAAATAGTTCTACTATTGCATTAGGTCTAAATGTACCTGGCCCATTAGGTGGAGCTTGGATATTAAATGTACTTTATGAAAGTAATGGGATAGCATTAAGTGTACCAGAATCTGAGCTTTTAGATTTAACAAAAGAATTCAATGAATTAACACATCTCAATGCAAGCGCAGAAGCAGGAGTCGTCTGGGGTGCATACCATTCATTAGTTAACAGAAATTGGATCCATCCTAAAGAATCTGTAGTATTATTTGCAACAGGCATAGAACGTTGTAAATTCAAGTAATTTAAGAAACTCAGTTTATGATAAAATTTACAGTAAAAACTATTTTTATGATTTTTATTGGATTCATTTTTTATTCTTGTGAACCAATTGCTAATCAATTTAATGATTCAGAAGATGCAATCATGTATGAATCATTAAAAATCAAAGAATTTCCATCTCAAAAGACAATTAAAGTAATGACTTGGAACATTCGTTTTGGTGTTGCAAGATTAAGATTTTTTGGTGACGGCTGTGGCGATAGAGTCATCATGACAAAAAAAGAGGTTATTTCAGGGCTCGAAGGCATAGCAAATAAAATAATAATCGAAGATCCAGATATTCTTTTATTACAAGAAGTAGACGTGCAATCAAAAAAGACAGCCTATATTGATCAAGCTCAATGGTTACTAGATAATACAGAAATGAACTATGGTGCTTATGCTTCCATGTGGCAAGCGCAAGTNATTCTTGCGGATGGTTTGGGAAGAGTTAATACAGGAAATCTTATTTTATCTAAATGGAAATTAAAAGATGCTGAACGTTATCAACTTGCATTAAGAGAAGATCAAGATGGATTAACTAAATANTTTTATTTGAAACGNAATGTGCTTAAAGCAAGAGTAGATATGCCAAACAGTCCTTTCTATGCAGTTAATACCCACTTGACAGCATTTGCCGAAGACGATAGTACTAAGTTGCGTCATATTAATGGATTCAAAAATATTTTAGATGGTATTGTTTTAAATGGTCAAAACTTTGTATCGGGAGGAGACNTGAATGCATTGCCTACAAATGCTTCAAAGTTAGATTATTGTTTAGAGGATCAGTGTGAAAATGAATCATATCATACAGATGAGGAACCAGGACATAAAGCAGGAGCATATTTTGCCAAACAGATTAATGGTTTATCTGAATTATATAANANATATAAACCTGCAATTCCTCTTGAAGAGTATGGAAAACAGGAATCAAAACATTTTACCCATAGTCCTGATAATAAATTAAAATTAGATCGCAAACTCGATTATTTATGGACAAATACTTCATGGTCCAATCCTATTACTCATCAAGAAGCCACAACATTATCTGATCATATCCCAGTTAGCGCTATATGGGAAGTAAAATGAATAACAAACTTATAAAGTTTACTTTTATTTTTTTGCTAATATCTATTGTTGATGCTCAATGGGAATCTCGAACTGCATTTACTATTGAAAAAGGTCGAAAAGAAATCGGTTTATTATCTCCTTTACGTATTGGACTTCAAAATGGGTCTGAGCTTGTTATAAACAAATTTTTACTCATGCCAAATATTTCAATCAAACAAGGAAGGCCAGCTTTCAATCAATGGTCAATGGCACAAAGGTTTCAGATAGAATATCCATCATTGGGCATGAAATGGCTCCAAAGTCCATTAGGAATGGAATTAGGTGACCCTAATATGTTTGCATTAATTTCACCAGAATTCAATATCCCACAGATGCTGTCATTTTATACAGAAATTATTGGTACAACGGGATCAATTACTAATGGCAGATTAACACTTAATGGTGGAATAGGTTTTTCTTTAAATGGAAAAGATTTATCAGATGATGCTACGATTGACTTACCGATAATCTATCCAAGATTATCAATTTATTATAATCAGATATTGGTTAAGATGGGTGGAGAATACAATAAACAAATAACTGATAAAATATCCTACCTTATTGATTATGATATGTATTTAATGCCAAATGGAAGAGGTCGATATGCTTTTGAACAAAAAGGTTTAATAGTTTGGGAAAGGACAGAAAAATTTAGAATTTTATTTGGTTATAAATTAATTGCAGGTGAATATCCATTCGGAACTCAAGCTCATTTTTTGCCACTATTGGACTTGCAATTTGGCTGGTAATTCATTTAGAAAATATTTTATAATATTTATATTATTTTCTTTTAATCAATCTCAAACAGTATTAAAACCAATTCCGATTGTAGAAGAGTTAGGATGTGGCAATTGTCATAGTGGAGTAAATAGCTCAAAAGTGATGANCGGGAGAGCTCCTGATTTAAGCTATGCAGGTCTAAAATATAATGAAGCGTTTCTTTTTGATTATCTTAAATCACCAATAAAAATTCGATATAATATTGGTAATTCAAGAATGCCAGATTTTGGATTTTCAGATAATGAGGCATTAGCACTTGCAAAATATTTTATGTCTCGAAAAAAATTACCTATTGGTACACTACTAAAATCAGTAACTGTTAAATCAAATGATGATGCATTTGATTTAATTCATAAAGATTACCAATGTACAGCGTGTCATATGTTAAACAATGAGGGGAAATTAAATTCTACTAACCTTGATGATGCGAGTGTTCGATTACAAAGTAATTGGTTATATGATCTTTTATTGAATCCAGATCAATACGTTCCTAAGAATTCCCCAATGCCTAAGTTTTTTGAAAATGATAATCTAGAAGATGATAAAAAAATAAAGAAGATGATCGGCTTTTTTTCATCTAAGGCAAACAAAAAAATAATTAAGTTAGAAAATCAATTAAATAAAGCAAAAAAAGAATTCCCAGAAATTTCAGAAAAAAATGGTCAGGACATTTTTCTATCACAAAATTGTCAAGCTTGCCACACAATGAATGGAGAGGATAACTGGTTTATTTCACATAATGCTCCTGATCTCACTGCGCAGAAAATGAAAACCAAATCAATTTGGCTTATGAATTATTTGAAAAACACACAACCGATTAGACCTCATGGATATTTTCCTGGAACTGGTAGTCGAATGCCAAATTATAATTTAACAAAAGGAGAAATAGAAAAGATTCATTCTTGGCTTGGGGAAGCAAATCTGAAAACACGATTTGAATCAATTTCATTATTTCAAGCACAAAAAGTAAAAACATTATTAAATGATAATTACTCTTGTTTGGGGTGTCATCAATTAAATGGTAAGGGTGGCAGAATAGGGCCCGATCTTAGTAATGCAGGTAACCGTCTTACTGATGGATATATTAAAATGTCGATAGAAATGCCTCATATGGTAATGCCGGAAAGTATAATGCCTAAGATTCAAATTCCCCAAAAACTGCTTCCATTAGTTCAATCTTTTATATCAAACAATAAGAACAATAATGATATTAAATATGCTAATTTAATTGAAACGCCTCCTTATAAAATTAATAATTCTTATGAATCAAATTGTGCACCGTGTCATGGCTTAAACGGAAATGGCTTTGGCTTTAATGCTGCAAATCTTGATGTATCTCCTGGAAACTTTACTGATGGTAAAACAATTGGATTGCGAGCTGATAATGCGTTATATGATACAATTTATGGCGGAGGTAGAATTATGAATAAGAATCACTATATGCCTCCATGGGGTCAAAAATTAAGTAAAAAAGAAATTGTGGAATATGTTTCTCAAATCAGAAAATTTTGCAACTGTGATCCGCCAGATTGGTCAACGAATTAATTTTTTTAATGAAATTTAATTTATCAATACTACTATTTTTTATCTCAATTTTAATTGGGCAGCAAAATCAGTTTGCTGGTTCAGAAGCATGTTCTTCATGTCATCCTGATCAATATGATAGTTGGAAAAAATCAACACACGGAAATGCGGGTGGAACACCAAATAAAGAACGAATTTTGGCACCTTTTGATGGACAAAAGATTGAATTAAAAAATGGATGGTTTATACCCTTTAAAGAAAATAATCGATATTATTTTCGTTCTCAGGAAAATGGTTTCCCCGAAAAAAAATATGAAGTTTTCGGAGTGGTTGGAGGAGGACATTTATATGGAGGTGGAACTCAATCCTATTTTGGTCTTTTCCCAGATGGCACAATGAGATTATTACCATTTGATTATAATCCAGAACGTAAGATATGGTTTTTTGAATCTAATAATTTATCGGGATGGCTTCCTGCATCTAAAAATATTTCACCAAGACAAATGTCAGAATGGCCACCAAATAGGGCACTAGGAACTTTAGAAGAAAAACAAAATTGCCAACAATGTCATGGTAGTCAGATTATTACAAGATTTGAATTAAGTAAAGGAAAGTATGAGACAAGTTTTACTGATTTATCAATTAATTGTGAATCCTGTCACGGGCCGGCTAAAGAACATTTAGAAATCATGAAATTTGGCAAAACAATAATTAAAGGATATACTGGAATTAAATCTTTAACAACATTAAACAAGGAAGAGTCTGTAAATCTATGTGCACAATGTCATGCATTAAAGGATGTAATTCGACCCGGATATTTACCTGGGATGGATTTTGAAAACTATTTTAGTATAAAATTTTCTATGTTGGGTGATAATCCATATCACCCTGATGGACGCGTTAAAGCGTTTGGTTATCAGCAAAATCATATTTTTAGTGACTGCTACCTAAATGGATCTATGACATGTATTGATTGCCATAATCCTCATTCAAATAGCTATCAGGATATAAATAGGAATCCACTTGTGGGGCGATTTGATAATGGTCAGTGTACCTCTTGTCATGCGTCTATAGCAGAAAATATTTCAAATCATACATTCCATAATACTAATTCTATTGGAAGCCAATGTACTTCATGCCATATGCCTTTTCAGCAACATCAAGCTGTTGGTAATCAAATTAAGTTTGCTCGAGCAGATCACACTATATCTATACCAAGACCAGATATTGATAAAAAATTGGGTATAACCAATGCCTGTTCTCAATGTCATGCAGAATTATCTAACAATGAAATTAGTAATCAAATTAAATCATGGTATGGAAAACTAAANCCACTTCATCCATTAGAATCCGCACTATTATCCTTTAATGATGGAAATCATTCAAATAGTGATATGATAAAATTGATAGGCAATAATCAAGATCCCACTCCGCAAGTTTTTGCGGGATTGGCTGCCGCCTTTATGTCAGATAATGCAAATCAAGATTCAAAATTGTATATCAATCAATTAATGAACTTATCAAATAATAAGGATCTTGATATTAAAAGTTTAGCGCTGGCATATTTAGATATGATGGGCCCAGGTAATCCATTATTATCAACATTTACAATTGACATTCTATCAAAATCAGGAAAAGATCAAAGTAAAATAAGAACACGTTGGTCAATTGCTTTAGCTTATAAAGCACAAGATCTATCTAATAAAAGATTATATTATGATGGAATTGAATTGTACAAAAAAGCTTTAACTATTTGGCCTAAAAATGATCGTGCACGAAGGGGATTAGCATCTATATATTTATCGATAAATGATATTGAAAATGCAATTANTATATATGGTGAAATTATTAAATCAAATCAACTTGATTGGCAAGCTTGGGCTAGCCTAGCTAATGCACAAGCAATAAATGAACAAAACGACATAGCATTGGAAGCATATATGCGATCCCTTGAGATTAATACTTACAATTCATCAGCACATTTAGGAATCGGAAATATTTTGTATAAAGTTAAGAAATATGTATTAGCTGAAAAGCATTTAATCAAATCTATTGAATTAGATCAATCAATGACAGATGCCTATATATATTTAGCAGCAATTCAAATAAAACGTCAGGATTTTAAAATGGCTACGTCATATCTTAATCAAGGATTGATATTAAAACCAAACCATGAGATTGGGAATATGATGAAAGATGAATTAGATAAACTTGATGAATAAAAGATAATTATGAACTTGGTTCAATTATATAATGCCATCTATTTATTCCAAGGTCATTTAAAACCTGGCTTTCACCAGACTTAGGCCAATAAATATTAATACTAGAAATTTTATTATTTTGTCCGATTCCTATCATTTGCTGAAATGTATTCCCACCAAAACTGCCTCCACTTGAAACCGTTCTATAAATTGAATTCCCGGTTTCTAAAACAACCTCTATTCTCGCACCAATTGCTAAAGTATTTGACTGTGAGCCATGTAGTGATAAACCAATCCAATTAGTATTCCAATTNCCAGGGTTTTCATAAAGTGTATTTTGATAAACACTTCCTTCATATGCTCCTCCCATAACTGCATGTATATCAAGATCACCGTCCCTATCAATATCTGCGAATGAAACACCATGGCCTTTTTGAAGATGACCAAGTCTACTTTCAAAAGTAACATCTTTGAATTTTTTACCATTTTCATTGATGAACATTCTATTTGGTTGAATAGATCTATAATCTGGGTCTCCAGTTCCAATATATATATCTAGAAAACCGTCATTATTTATATCTCCAAAATTTGAACCCATAGTAAGCAAAGGATGATTCATATTTGTCTCAAGAGTCACATTAGAAAATGTACCATTCTTATTGTTCTTGTATAATCTGGGAGTCTCTCCATCATTTGGTATGCCTAAATAATCCATTGCTACATGTCCAGTCGAATTATCATAACCCGAAACCCATATATCTTCCCACCCATCATTATTATAATCAAATATCCATGCAGGAAAACTATCAATGGGTTCTAGTACCCCTGCCATATTACTAATATCAGTAAAGGACCAATTTCCTTTTTCTCCATTATTACGATAAAGTGAGTTTGGTTGCCCTAACCTTGATACAAAAAGATCTTGATTGCCATCATTATCAATATCACCCCAGACAACTGCTTTAATAAAACCAAAAATATTTAATCCAATAGATCTTGATTTTTCAGTAAAAGTTCCATCACCATTNTTGTGATATAATTCAGAATTATAAATAGGGCCATTAGTTGTTTCATTNCCTATGATGAGATCTAATAAGCCATCATTATTATAATCTCCCCATGATGCGGTTTGAGTTGGAAATTCAGAATACACCTTTGCGGATATAGTCACATCTATAAAAGTTCCATCTCCATTATTTTTTAATAATGAATTTGGAATTTTTCCATCTTCTGAAAACCATCCGCCACGCAAAACAAATATATCTACAAAGCCATCATTATTATAATCTCCATGGACTATATTAAGCCCTCCGGTAATTCCAATTAGATTAGATTCATTAGTTTTGTTTGCAAAATGACCATTTCCGTCATTTATAAATAACTGTATTTGGTTATTATTTCCCCATGAAGACGCAAGAATATCTATGTCGCCATCATTATCAAAATCTTCTGTGATTGAACCGCCAGCAAGGCCAATATGATCTAAGCCTATTTTAGAACCAATTTCCTTGAATTCTGGGAATTCAATCGATTCAGAAGTTTTTAATTGAGGTATCAACCATTGTTCAGGTACACCTTCAGGAAAATCACCCTTTAGCATATACGCAAGATTTATAAGCCATCTATACACAAAATCATTTGGTTGCATCGATAATAACTTTTTATATATTTCAATGGCTTGANTAGCTCCAGATTTATCCCGATGAATTCCAGACCCTCTAATAGGAATTATGCAAGATTCTGCATTATGACCATCTANNCAATTAGTTTCTTCTCCCAATCGTAAATTAGTTATAGCTAAAAGATCAAGGACTGAATTAATGAATTCATCAGGTGCATTTAGTTGTAAAGAATCAATAGTATTTAATACATAATTATATTTTTCAATAGCTTGCTGAGGATAGCCGGCATTAAGCATTTCATTTGCTATTACTGCTTGATGCTGAAGCTTAGAAGCAATATCATCATAATTTTGTTTTTGGAGCCATGCAAGTCGCTTTTTGTTTGCATAAATATTTGTTTCCGGATTAGTATAGTTTGATTTATTAGCAAGGATTTCAATCATTTTATTATGATTAATATTTTCTTGAGATGTACATCCAAATAATTGGAAAAGTACAATTAGTCCTATAAAATATTTATTTGCTNTAATCATTTAAAATCTTAGTTTTTTTCACACAAATTTAATTTGTTCTTATGTATATTTAATCGCTTTTATAATATATTGTACGTGTATGAGGAGGTAAGTTTATGCGACAAAATAAATGGTTATTGATTTCATTATTTTTTGTTATTTCAAATTTGGTTGGGCAAAANAAGTTTCATTTTGAATTTGAAATGGATTCACTTGAGATCAAGGTTGGCGAATCTAAACAAATAAAAATTAAACTATTAAACAAGGATGGTAAATTAGCTCAAAATCCTTTTTTTATTTCTGGTGCAAGGAAATCTTTATCGGTTTCTCCACGTATAAGTGATTCAACAGGAGTGGCTATTGTAACTGTAAAAGCGCATAAGCCAGGTCGATTAAGATTAAGCACTCGATCGATTACAGTTAAAAGAGATGATCGAATAAGAGATAATATTATTGTTAATGTTCCATATCCGCCTCTAGATAAAATTGTATTTAATAAAACACCTAATAAATTATATGTAGGAACAATTACAGAATTTTTAGTTGAGGTTTTTGATATTTCAGGCTTAACACGNGAAAATCTAGATGTAGAGNTAACATCGAGTAAAAANTCAGTTGCTGATTTTGATGCTTTTGGTAATTTAGAAACAAAAAAACCTGGTAGAGTAACTATTACTGCTAAGGCTGAAGGTNTAAATGAATCATTCAAAGTTAGTGTNGTAAAAAATCCAACACGCAGTGTCAAAATGAATATCNCAAAAACTGAAATAAGAACTGGGGATGTACTACATCTCAACGGGCAAGCTTTAGATAAAAGGCAGTCTGTAATAAATGATGCTCCAATTACATATACATATTCGGGACAGGCCGATTATGGAGAATTTGGTTTGCCAGCAGCGGGATTAGTTACTGATGATGGAAGGTTTGTTGCTGAAACATCAGGTCTTTATACTTTAACAGCATCTTCAGGAGGATACTCTTCACAAGCGACAGTTAAAGTCATTCCAAGAAATGTAAAGAAAAAGGTTGAATTAGTAGGACATGGGTTAATATCAGATGTTCTTACAGCTGATTTATGGATATGGCCAGGAATTGGCAAGCATAAAGGTAAAGATTTTGCTGTTACTGGGACATGGGGTTCAAATGGAGAAGCATATTTTTGGGATGTTTCCAATCCTGATAGTATGATAATAATTGATACCATTACTGTTGATGCACGAACTGTAAACGATGTTAAAATTTCAGAAGATGGTAGGGTTGGAGTAATGACACGGGAAGGAGCATCAAATAGAAAAAATGGATTTGTTTTATTAGATGTTTCAGACCCATATAATGTTTCGATTTCAGCTGAGTTCAATGATGATATGACTGGAGGCGTTCATAACGTATTCATTTATGANAATCATGTTTATGCTGTCAATAATGGTAGAAAATATGATATAATAAATATTGATGATCCAGCAAATCCATTTAGAGTTGGTGTTTTTGAACTTGATACNCCAGGCCATAGTATACATGATGTTTGGATTGAAGATGGTATTGCATATTCTTCAAACTGGGGTGATGGAGTAGTAGCTGTTGATATTGGAGGTATAAAATTTGATGAATCTGACCGTTCAAAATCTCAATATAATCCATTACTCATAAAAGCAGGTCAGGGGAGTCCAGCTTCACCAAAAAAATTAGCAGAGATGGGTGACCCAACTGGACGTAATCATGCTGCATTTCCATTTTTGAGTCAATCAACCAATCAATTTTACATTATTAGTGGAGATGAAATATTTCCTTCGGGGGTCATGGCAACACAGGGAAAACCTTCAAACCCTCGAGGTGGATTCCACTTTTTAAACTTTTCTGATCCTGATAATCCAAAAGAAGATGCCCTTTATCAAGTCCCTGAGGCAGGATCTCACAATCTCTGGGTTCATGGAGATACGCTCATTGCGGGATTTTATCAGGGCGGATTACGTATTGTAGATATTTCTGGTGAATTATTAGGAGATATTTACAATCAAGGCAGAGAAATAGGCGTTTATCAATCGGCACATAAAGAAGGTAAAATACCCAATGCCCCAATGGTATGGGGCGCACAGCCATATAAAAATTATATTTTTATAGCTGATATGAATTCAGGTTTATACTGTATTCAACTTGTTGATGAAAATAAATTAGATACGCCTTAAATAAATGGAGATTAAAATGAAAAAATATTTTTTGATAATATGTTTACTTTTATTTGGTTTTGTTTTCACGCAAGAAAAAGCTGAGGAAAAAGCCAAATTTATTTTTGAACCAGATTCATTATTTTTACAGGTTGGAGAAACTGGATCAGTCACTATTAAATTGGTTAATTCTAATGGAGAATTAGCAAATAACCCATTCTACGTCTATGGTCGCCCTAGAAGATCTCTAGAGTCAAGCCCAAGAATTAGCGATTCTACAGGTGTTGCGACTGTAAGTATAAAACCATATAAACCAGGGAAATTAACATTAAGCGTTAGAAGTATTTCGCAAAAGAGAGAGGACAGAGTTTATGGTGGAATGACTGTTCAAGTTCCTTTTCCCCCATTGAACAGGATAGTTTTTGATAACCCACAGAAAAAGCTATACGTAGGAACGTCTCTCCAATATAAGACCACGGTATTTGATGATGCGAATTTATTAAGGGGCGATGCTAAAGTAAAATTATCAACTTCCAATAGTAATATTGCTGAATTTGACGACTACGGAAATTTAAACGCAAAAAAAACTGGTAAAGTAAATGTAGTTGCTAACGCTGATAATATTTCTGAATCATTTGAAATAAAGATAGTTAAAAATCCTGTTAGAAAAATTTCATTGGAAGCAGAAAAAAATATAATTAGAACAGGAGATGTATTACATCTTTCAGCAAAACCTTTAGATAGGTCAGGCCGCCATATTAAAGATGTACCTATAGTTTATTCATATAATGGAAAAGCTGAATATGGAATAGGTCTTCCTGCAGCAGCATTAATTAATACTTCAGGTAAGTTTGTTGCTGAAACACCTGGTGTTTTTACAATCACTGCACAATCCGGAGGGTTTTCTGCTAGGAAAACAATAAAAGTTATTCCTAGAAATGTTAAAAAGCGCGTAAGAGTAGTTGGCCATGGAACTGTTTCTAATGTTAATACTTCAGATTTATGGGTTTGGCCAGGAGTTGAAAAACATAAAGGTAAAGATTTTGCGGTAACTGGTACATGGGGAGCCAACGGTGAGGCTTATTTTTGGGATGTAACAGACCCTTCTAAAATGGCAATTATTGATACAATTACTGTAGATGCTAGGACAGTAAATGATGTAAAAGTTTCGGAAGATGGAAGAGTTGCTGTTATAACTCGCGAAGGTGCCTCTAATCGCAAGAATGGATTTGTAGTTTTAGATATTACGGATCCATTTAATGTAAAAATAACAGCAGAGTTTAATGATGACATGACCGGTGGCGTTCATAATGTTTTCATCTATGATAATCACGTTTATGCTGTAAATAATGGACGTAAATATGATATTATAAATATCGAAGATCCATATAACCCCTTTCGAGTTGGGCGTTATGAATTAGATACCCCTGGTCATGGAGTTCATGATGTATGGATAGAAGATGGTATTGCATATTCTTCAAACTGGGCAGATGGTGTACATGCTGTGGATGTAGGAGGAATAAAATTTAATGAAAAGAATAGATCTAAGATGAAGTATAACCCCTTACTTGCTATGACAGGACAAGGTAGTCCAGGTAATCCAGTAAAGCTTGCAGGAATGTCTGATCCTAATGGACATAATCATGCAGCTTTTCCCTTTATTAGCCAATCAACTGATAAATTTTATATTATTGCAGGTGATGAGTGGGGCAATCAATTTGGTATGGCAGGCGGCTTTCATTTCCTTGATTTTACTGATCCAAAAAATCCTAAAGAGAGCGCTGTTTATCAAGTACCTGAGGCAGGCTCACATAATCATTGGGTTCATGGTGATACTTTGCTTGCTTCATATTATCAAGGTGGTTTAAGAGTTGTTGATATTTCTGGAGAATTAATGGGTGATATATATGCTCAAGGTAGAGAAATAGCATTTTTTCTATCAAGCGACCCTGATGGGTTTATGGCTAATCGTCCAAACGTTTGGGGCACAATGCCATATAAAGGTTTAATTTATTTTTCAGATATGAATAATGGTCTATGGGCAATAAAATTAGAAGATGAAACAAGATATGGGACAAATTAAATGAGTAGAAATATGAAAAGAACAGTTCAATTTATATTCGTTATTACAATAATAATAAATAGTCTATCTGCTAGAGATTACTATATATATTGTACTGCAGAATCTGAGGATGAAGTAGCTTTAATTCGTTTTGATGGAAAAGTAGCTCACGTAGAAAAACGTATACCTGTTGGTGTATGGCCAGTTGAAATTGAAGGTCCACATGGAATTTCAATATCACCTGATGGTGATTATTGGTATTTATCGATGGCCCATGGTATGCCATATGGTCATTTATATAAATATGAAACAGGTACTGATAAGATGGTTGATCGTGTTGAGCTAGGGTTGTTCCCGGCAACGATGGGAATCTCTAATGCCACAGGATTATTATATATTGTGAATTTTAATTTACATGGCGGTCATAGTGAAGTTAGTGATGTGTCAATTGTTGATCCTGATGAAATGATTGAGATTGAAAGAGTTGAAACCGGTATTATGCCACATGGATCCAGATTATTAAACAATGGATTAAAGCACTATTCAGTTGCAATGATGTCAGGTGAATTATATGAAATTGATGCTATGACTATGGAATTAAAGCGTACCCTTTCCACATCACCAATGAAGAAAATGAACAAACATAGTGGACACAATATGAAAGGGATGAATCATAGTAAAATGAAAATGAATTCTATGAGCCATAATATGCCTGCTGAAAAACCAACTTGGGTTTATCCACATCCGAATGACAATTTTCTTTATGTGGTCAATAATGGAACAGATAATGTTGTTGAAATAGATGTAAATAAGTGGAAAATCACCAGAACATTTAAAACCGATAAAGGTCCCTATAATTGTGAAGTAAGTGAAGATGGTAAGTATTTAGTTGTGACTTACAAAAGCGCTGCTAAGACAGGCGTATGGGACCTAGCAACTGGTAAAGAAATTGCAAAATTCAAAAATACAAGGAAAGTCACTCATGGGGTTGTTATTTCACCAGATAGTAGATATGCATTTGTATCAGTTGAAGGGATTGGTAAAGAACCAGGTGCTGTTGAAATTTTTGATTTAAAGAAGTTAAAAGCAGTTGCAACTGCAGAAATTGGGAAACAAGCTGGAGGGATTGCGTTCTGGAAAATGGATAACTAATCACCTGTATATTTTATAATAACTTTCTCCTCATTGAAAGATTCTAAAGAGCTTGAACCATCAGGCCATTGTATTTTTACACCACTTACGGGTTTATTATATCCCATAATTTGAACAGGTGAATTTTGAGACCAATATCCAGAACCAGATTGGATTTCACGAACAGGTCCTAAAGAGCCATCTTTGTATTGTATTTGAATTTTTGATCCGAAACCCCAAGGATTTAATTTTGAACCCCGTAGAATTACTCTGACACCAGATTTGCTTTTAATATTTTGAAACAATTTTGTTTCTGCTCCATTTTGTGAAACTAAAAGATCAACTTTACCATCCATATTATAATCTGAAAATGCTGCGCCTCGCTGATCTCCATAAACTAATATCCCACTATTGTGACCATAAATAGTTTCAAAATTCCCATTTCCATCACCAAGCATTATCAGACCCCTACCTGAATCATTGCGATCGGTTTCTATTTGAACTGTAAAAAAGTTTTGGCTTAAAAATATATCTTCATGTCCATCCCCATTAATATCTGCTACACCAGCATGCATTGCAGTAGATATCTGTGCTTCGAATGGAAGAGGGAAAGATGTGAAACCATCACCATTGTTTATTAATACTACACTCTCTAAAGTATTAGCTTCAAGATAAGGTGAAGTTTCAAGAGTATTACCAAATATATCATTAAGTGATGATTGAGCATAATTTAAAAAAGTTTGTTTTTCTTCACGCACAAATGGCATTGCATTTGAAATACATGAAAATCCTCTTTCAGGTACTAGGTCATTAAAATCACCGTCATAATGTGCTTCTACAATATCAAGTACATTATTATTATCAAAATCATTAAAGAATACTTTTCGTGGATGAGATGGATCAAAGTGATATTTTGTATTTAATCCCCAATTCGTTGCCACAATATCTATAAGACCATCTTCATTGAAATCACCAGTTGCAATCCCATTCCACCACCCATTCAATTTATCTAGATTTACCTTTGATGTGATATTTTTTAATATTCCATTTTCATTTTGTAAAATTGTAATTGGTCCCCATTCTAACGCAAGCAGTAGATCTGGGTCGCCATCATTATCTATATCACTAAATACAGATCCAGATACAAGTCCTATATTTGATAAAACTTTTGAATTTTTATCATCAGGAAAATATTCTCCATTTTTATTTATATATAGTGTTGATGATGCAGGTCTTGGATATTCTCCAGGGATCACGCGTCCACCTGCAAAAATATCGAGATCTCCATCATTATCAATATCCACCTGAGATAGTGGTCCGATCATATGATTAATACTAGTAAAATTATTTTGTTCTTTTCTTGAAAAAATAGAAATAATACTACTTTCATTAAAATTCGATTCAAAATTACTTTTCCCAACAATAATTCCTTTTTCACCATTATTATTTACTGTACTTATTATTGTTGTAACATCATGCTTTAAGTCTTTTTCAACAGAAAAAGGGATAAATGATTCTCCATCAATATTTTCAAAGTGGTCAATTGAACCACCCTTACCCCCTGCAATAAATAAATCATCATCTCCATCGAGATCACTATCGAACCACGAAATTCCTGGGCCCATTTGACTAAATCTATTTGGTAATAAACTTTGGTGAGAAAAATCATCATACGGATCTTCATGATGTTTATGATTTAGAAGCTGACTTACATCTTTAAAAATTGGATCTGATTTATTTTCTTTAACTGCTAGTGAATGACTTCTAGTTTGTTTAATTGTATATAATTGATTTTTAACTAATGAGTCAATAACTGTAATGGTACCATCTCTCCATTGAATTTCAGCTGACATAAAACCGCCATTAGCTGCAAAAACTTGTAATGGGTCAGATCCTGATAAATAACGACCTCCTGATATTATTTCACGAGATTGATATATACCACCACCTTCAATTTTAATTTTTGCTCCAATAGCTTGAAAATTATCATCATTTCCCTCAAGACGTATAGCAATACGTGGTTTGTTAGCATTGTTTTTATAAATNCCAATGTTTTGATTTAATCTATTTATAACTAGATCTAAGTCTCCATCATTATCAAGATCAGCAGTTGCCATACCATGAGAAATATCTTTTTCATTACCAATGCCCCACCCATTTTCAACATTTTCAAATTTTAGATTTCCTTTATTTCTTAAAGCCACATTTTTCAATTCAAGCGTTGGGTATTTAAGCAACATACGCTTGTATTCTTCAAAAGATTTTATTTGTGGTAACGCATCTCTTTGTTTTTGTTGCGAATCTGAATCTTGGACATCAAACATATGTCCAGTGCCAATTAGTATATCTTCATGCCCATCTAAATCAACATCAATAAAGATTGTTCCCCATGACCATTCTGAAGCTTGAGTATTACTATATTGGGAAATTTCGCTAAATGTTTGATCTCCGCGATTTAAGAATAATGTATTGTGCATATATTGGGGACGATTATCAATTTCTCCAATACCGAGAGGAGTTGGTGCCATTGTCCCCATTTGTGTTTTTTGTAAAATATGTGATTGGCTCATCATATCAGTAACAAAGAAATCAGCCTCTCCATCTTTATTTAAATCAGAAAAATCTACTGCCATAGATGAATTACTTGTATGGCGTATAGCTAGTTTATTAATCAATCTAAAAGTTCCATCTCCATTATTAATCCAAATCCTATCAGGACTTTCAAAGTCGTTGCATATATAAATATCTGGATGTGTATCATTATTAATATCTCTAAACTGAGCCATTAACCCCCAATCTCTAAGGTGTTCATCTATAGGATTCCCATTTTCATCTTTAAAATGACTATTAGTTATATCAATTAACTCAAAATTCCCTTTTCCATCATTAATATAAAATTGATCAACTTCAGCCATTTCAAATCGCAACAGCACATCCCCTTTTACTGCTGCTTCATATTCCTTATTATAGGGTGGAAGCACTATCCATCGATTATTTGTTATTTCCATTAATGTATTATCAAAACTAATTGTAGGGGGCGGCAATGAATCTCTCATTGCTAGCCTTTTGTAATTTGTGATATATAAGTCTAGGTCACCATCATTGTCTACATCAGCTAATGCTGAAGAAGTGCTGCCAGGATTGCTTAATTTAGAATCTAATTTAGATTCAGAAAACTTCCCTTTACCGTCATTAAAAAATATACTGTTTGGTCCCCCCAATGCAGTTACAATCAAATCTAAATCTCTGTCTCCGTCAACATCCGCAAAAACAGAACCATTTGAATATCTATTTGGGCAAGCAACACCAGAAGCTTGAGTAACATCTTTAAACTTCCAATTGCCCATATTCATAAATAAAAGATTATTTTCTTTTAATCGTGGAATATAAATATCTACCCATCCATCCCCATTCATATCTCCAAGCGCTATACCAGATCCATGCATGAGATGCTGGTTTTCAAGAATTTCTTTTTCACCAATTTCATTCTTTGCAATTATTCCAGTTACTGATGGATCCACTTCTGTAAAACCATCTGAGTCAGTCATTAATATTTCATTTAGTGCCTCAATATTAATTAACTGTGCAGTATTTTTTTTATTGGTATTACTGCAACCTGCGAAAAATATTATTAATAATATATATTTTAAACGTTTTATCATTTAAAAGAATTTAATAAAACCTTTACGAATTGGTTCTAGCTGATTTAGTCATAGATAAAACAATTTCAGTGCTTTCTTTAAAAGAGAAGTGCTGAACTTTTGTTGCTTTGAAAAAATAATAAAGTGTAAATAAATAAAATATATGNAACCACCATTCTGAAATTNTACNCTCAGTNTTTAATTTGATATAATAAANACCATCTATTATNACTGTTGCCATAAATAACATAGTAACCATCATTGTTGGNGGGTATAGTTTTNTTTTGATTGCAAACATTTTNTTGTANAAATCATCGCCGANCTCTATATGTTNTTCAAGATATTCTCTTACGTTNACACCAGTTCCAACGAAAAAAAACATNACAAGAGTTTGGGCAGCNATAAAAATNATGCTAACCATTAAATCAAAAGTAATTCGATGTGTTAGCCAAAAATCAAAATAGTGATTTAGTCCAATTTGGATTAAACCAAANCCTGANAGNNNTANAAGNACATAACAAAGTATCATAAAAAACCACATACTTTTACCTATACATTAAAATGAAAATAAATGCAGTCCCCATCTTTAACAATATATTCTTTTCCCTGCAGTTGTGATAGTCCAGCATCCTTTACTTTTATTTCAGATCCAAATTTAATTAGATCATTATATTTTATTACTTCAGCTTTAATAAATCCTTTTTCAAAATCTGTATGAATTTCACCTGCGGCTTTTGGTGCATTGGTCCCCTTTTTTATTGTCCAAGCTCTTACTTCTGTAGGGCCCCCCGTAAAATAAGTTTCTAATCCTAATAAATTGAACCCAGCATGAATTAATTTATTTAACCCGGGCTCAGACAAATTATATTCTTTAAGGAAAATAATTTTTTCTTCTGAATCAAGAGTTGATATTTCTTGTTCAACTTTTCCACACAGTCTTATAGCAAAATTGTGTTTATTATTTGCATAATCAAATAAACGCTGGATATCATCATTACGCTTTGAACTCATAATTTCTTTTTCATCTACGTTTGCTACATATAAAATTGGTTTTCTTGTTAATAAAAAAAGCGATTCAATAAAATCAATATCATCTTTTTCTACAGAAAATGTTCTAGCCATATTCCCTTCATTTGAATGTTCTTTTAAACGTAAAAGTATATCTAATTCTCTACCAGCATCTTTATCTTTTTTTACCAATTTTTCTAACCTAATTATATTTTTATTTATTGTTTCCAGGTCCGCTAATAAAAGTTCAGTTTCAATTAATTCGGCATCCCGAATAGGATCAATTGTCCCTTCTACATGTGTGATATTTTCATCTTGAAAACATCTAACAACATGAATTATAGCAGAAACTTGTCGGATTTGACCTAAAAATTGATTGCCTAATCCTTCACCTTTATTTGCTCCTCTAACAAGCCCGGCAATATCAGTAAATTCAACCGTAGCTGGCGTAACTTTTTCAGGTTTATATATTCCGTCTAATTTTTTCAATCTTTCATCAGGTAAAGTAACAACACCGATATGCTGTTCGATTGTACAAAACGGGTAATTTTCAGAAGGAACTGAAGACTCTGTTAAAGCATTGAAGATAGTTGATTTACCTACATTAGGTAAGCCAACAATCCCACACCGAAGTGCCATAAATAATTCCTATTTAAAATTTTTGATTAATATTAAAATGGGTCAAGTGCCGGATCTTTTCCATGATCCCATGTTAAACCTTCAAATAAACCTACTTGAAGATCTTTAGCAAAGTAAATTGCTTTATCTTTTACTTCAATAACAGCGTCACACCATGCCATATAAGTTGGTCTAGTAATGAATTTCTTAATATCAATCTTATAAATAATTTTTTCATGATATGGACGAACCTGGCCTTTAAACTTCAAATCTTTTACACCTAATGCACGCCCTCGTCCATCACCACCGACCCAAGTTAGAAAAAATCCAATTAATTGCCAAAAACCATCTAACCCCAAGCATCCTGGCATTACTGGATCTCCTTTGAAATGGCAATCGAAAAACCATAAAGATTTTTTTATATCAAGCTCGGCTTTAATCTCNCCTTTTCCATATTTGCCACCTTCATCTGAAATATGAATAATTCGATCCATCATAAGCATTGGNGGCATTGGAAGTCTCCCCTTATCTTCACCAAATAATTTTCCAAGACCACTGTCTATTAATTCTTCTTTTGTGAAACTTGATTTACGTTCCATTTATTTTTATTTCCTTTAGTACCTTGAATTTACTTTATAATGTAGAAAATTTATCTAATCTTTTCTAACTCGTTTTATTGCTAGTTGTATATATTTAAATTTAGCAATCTAATTATGGAGTATAACTAATGTCTGAATGGGTTTTATTATTAGGGGGATCAACAGGCCATGGTGCAGCTACGGCAAAAAGATTGGCAAGTGATGGNTATGGAATAATTGCTTTTCATTTTGATAGAGGTGAAGCCAAAAAAATTGCTGATGACACTATTTCNGAAGTAAATGAATTANCAAACGGTAAATGTCATTATTTCAATACTAATGCAGCTTCAGAAGAAACTATGGATGAATATTTACCAAAAATAAAAGAAATTACTAACGGAGCTAATCTCAAATTATTGCTTCATTCAATTGCTTTTGGAACAACAACAAACTTTTTTGGAGATAAACCGGTAACTCAAAGACAGATGGATATGACCGTTCATGTAATGGGAAACTCTATTTTATACTGGACTCAAAAACTATTTTCTGAAAAGCTACTAGGTAAAGGTTCTCGAATAATGGGCTTAACTAGTGAAGGAAATTATTTGGCGATGGAAGGATATGGACCAGTAAGTGTAGCAAAAGTTGCAATGGAAGCAGTAATTCGTCAGATTGGTTGGGAATTAGGTGAGNATGGGATTACNGCAAATGCCATCCAAGCTGGAGTGACNCCAACAAGAGCATTAACAAAAATAACTGATAANTGGGAAGACTGGATTAAAAATACTAAAACTCGAAATCCAATGCGTAGAACAACAACNCCTGAAGATATTGCAGGAACTATTTCAATGCTTTTAAAACCAGAAGCAGATTTTATTAATTGTTCTATTATTTATTGTGATGGCGGTGAGCATCGCTCTGGAGCGATTTAATAAAGGAGTTATTGGGGATTAGAGTCTTCTAATTTTGACCNTTGTTTAATAAGAGATACTAGATCATAATGATCTTTAATGGGTTGTAATTCAAAACAAGTCTCAGCTTCTTGCAATGCATAGTCCCACCAACCTTTTTTAGTATACATTAACGATAAATTATAATGTGCCTTACTTAATATTTGGTATTCTGATCTAGAAAGTGATTGCATTTTTTCTGGATAAAGCCTCGTTACTTCNTTAAACTCTAAAATNGCCTCTTCNACCAATCCTTTTTGAGCATACCATTTACCTAATTTTAGATGACGTTCTGGATCTTCCTTACATCCTCCGATAAAAAGAAGAATTAACATTAAAATTAGTATGTTGGTAGTCCTATACTTCATAATTAGCCAACAAAATTTCAGTTTTTAAGTCAACAAATACAAGAAAAACATTTTTCAAATTAATCAGTAGTATTTTCATTTGATAAAAGGANAATTGATGTTAGTAATATTATAGCTCCAATAAATTGGTATGCAGTCATTACTCTTTCATAAATAAACCAATCAATTGTAACTGCTGATAAAGGCCAAAATAACTCATAAATTGTTACATGAGATGCTGGCAGATGATTCAAGCCATAATAATATATAAATAGAGCTATAGAACCCGAGCTAATAACAATTAAAATAATATAAGACCAGTTTGTGAATGACATTTCTGTAATTAATTCATACTGACTGTTTGAAATAATTATAAATAATGTGATTGCAGCTGTTATTGTTAGTCTCAATGCTGTAATTGTCATAAATGAAATNTGATTTAATGCATGTTTACCAAGAACAGTTGAGCTTCCCCAACTAAATGCCGCAAGAAGCGCGAGTAGTGCTGCAATTATAGTTTTATCATTCCAATTGGCTATAGGGTTATTTCCAAATGTAATTAAATATCCACCAACTACAGCTGTAAGAGCTAAAATAAAAAAACGTTTTGTAATTTTTTCTCTTAAAATAATAGCTGCTAATGCTATTGCAAAAAAAGGTTGAAGCTTTTGGAGTAATACAACAACTGATAAATCAATATATTCAACATAGCTAAGTGCTTTAGTATAAAAAAATGTTCCAAGCACTCCTCCACAAATACTAATCCATAATACAGAAATCCATCCACGTTGACTTAAAGTATATATTTCCGTCCATCCTTTGATAAGTAATGGGAAAAATATTATAGCTCCAATAACATGTTCTAATGAAATAATTAAGAATGATGGTAAGGCAAAAAGGTTTTGTCTAATATACCCATCTAAACTCCATAAAATAGCTGCGCCAATTACAGCTAATGCTGGCAAGTTCTTTTTCATCCCCAAAAGTTACAAGATAAAAATTTGATTTAGACTAAAGAAAAATTGTCAGGCTTTCCCACCATAAGCTGAAAAATCAGAAATTTCTATACCAAAGGATTGAAGTGCCATTCTCCACATTTTATCTTCAGGAAAATTAAATATAAATTCNGGTGATGTATCTTGAATAACCCAGTCNCCATTTTCAATTTCATTTTCTAATTGCCCCTTNGACCAACCAGCATGGCCAAGGAAAAATTTACTTTTATCTTTAGTATTCTCTGTAATGTTTTTTAAAGCTTTTTTATCGCTAGAAAGATAAAAATCATCAGATAATTTGATTGATTTATATAAATTAATTTGTTTTGAATGAAGTACAANACCCCTGTCAAATAAAACAGGACCCCCAAAATAAATATCGGNAATTGATTTTATCATATCATTGGAATTNTAATTCAAATNAGCTGAAACTTTTTCNAGCGCTTGATCATCTAAAGGTTTGTTTACGATTAAACCCATTGCTCCATTNNTATCATGTTCGCACATAAATATTACTGACTCTTTAAAGAAAGGACTATCCATATGAGGCATAGCAATTAGTATACGATTGTTAATTGAATTCATAATATATCTTATATCTTTAAGTAGAATTATNCCATAAAAAAATAAATAAATATTTAGCGATGAGTTTTTTGAACGAAAGTAAAATAAGGTGTAAATTCGGGGTCTATTCAAAATTAAGCGAATCTTATTTAATATGTCAATTTCACCAGATAAAATCATNATCAAAGGTGCGCGTCAGCACAATTTAAAAAATATTGATGTTGATATTGAACGTAATAAACTTGTAGTAATTACAGGCTTATCTGGATCAGGTAAATCATCTTTAGCATTTGATACAATTTATGCTGAGGGTCAACGTAGATATGTAGAGTCACTTTCTTCTTATGCAAGACAGTTTCTTGGGCTTATGGAAAAGCCTGATATGGATTATATTGAAGGTTTATCTCCGGCAATTTCAATTGAACAAAAAGCAACAGTNCGTAATCCAAGATCAACGGTTGGCACAGTTACTGAAATACATGATTATATGAGATTGTTATTTGCTCATATTGGGAAACCTCACTGTTGGATCTGTGACCGACCTATTCAGCGACAAACTGTCCAACAAATTGTTGATACGATTCTTAAGCTTGGTAAGGGAACAAAAATATATATTCTCGCTCCTGTTATTCGAGGTAGAAAAGGTCAACATAAAGGAATATTAGAACAAGTTAGAAAAGAAGGATTTTTAAGAGTACGTATCGATGGAGATATTTACTCTATTGATGATAAAATAAATCTTGAAAAAAATAAAAAACATTCAATCGAAGTAGTCATTGATAGACTAGAAATAGAAAATGAATTTCAGGAAAGACTGACAGAATCTATTGAACTTTCTTTAAAAATTGGATCAGGATTGACAATCATACATGAATTACCATCTAAGGACCACTTATTTAGTGAAAATTTTGCATGCCCTCACTGTGAAGTCTCAATGGAAGAATTGGTTCCTAGAATGTTTTCCTTTAACTCTCCATATGGAGCATGCCCACAATGTGATGGAATTGGATCGCATATGGATATTGACCCTGAAATGTTAGTTCCAGATAAAACTAAATCATTAATACAAGGAGCAATAATTCCTCTAGGAGAACAACCCCGTGACAATTGGTATGGAAGTATATTAAAAAGTTTATCTTCACACTATCATTTTAGTTTTACGACTCCATGGTATAAACTTGATAGAAAAATCAGAGAAATTTTATTAAATGGGACTGGGCGTAAAAAATTAAAAATGGATTATACTTCTGATAGGTGGAGCGGTACATATACTGGAGGATGGGAAGGAACAATCCCAAATTTGATGAGGAGATATAAACAAACAAAATCAAATCATATTAGAGATTGGATAGAACAATTTATGAGTATGCGAGCCTGTCCAAAATGTTTTGGTTCAAGGCTAAAAGAAGAATCACTTGCTGTAACAGTAGGGGGAAAAAACTTAGGTGAAATTTCATCTCTTTCAATTAAAAAAATCCATGAATTTTTTGATAAATTATCGTTAAGTAAAACTCATGTAGCTATTTCTGCACAAATTTTGAAGGAGGTTAAAGAGCGACTAAGTTTTTTAATTGATGTTGGATTGGACTATTTAACTTTAGATCGATCAGCAACAACATTGTCGGGAGGAGAGGCACAACGAATTCGTCTAGCTACACAGATAGGAAGCCAATTGGTAGGTGTCCTTTATATTTTAGATGAACCTTCAATTGGTCTTCACCCTAGAGATAATAATCGATTATTAAATTCTTTAAAAAAACTGAGGGATTTAGGTAATTCAATTATAGTTGTTGAGCATGATCACGAAACTATGGAGTCTGCAGATCAATTAATTGATATAGGTCCTGGAGCAGGAGAACATGGAGGTAAAATTGTTTTTTCTGGTTCACCCCAAAATATAACTAAATCCAAAAACTCCATAACTGGTAAGTATCTTTCTGGTAAAAAATCTATTCCTATTCCAAAGAATCGCCGAAAAGGTAATGGTAAAATGTTGACCGTTTTAGGTGCTAGTGGAAACAATTTAAAAAACATAAAAGTTTCCTTCCCCTTGGGAACAATGATTATTGTATCTGGAGTTAGTGGATCTGGGAAAAGTAGTTTAATTAATGAAACAGTTTACCCTGCGCTTTCAAAAGAGCTTAATAATGCTAGAGCATATCCTCTTTCACATGAATCAATAAGTGGAATTGAATATTTAGATAAGGTTATAGATATTGACCAAAAACCTATTGGAAGAACACCGAGATCAAATCCTGCAACATATACTGGTGTTTTTACAATTATTAGAGATCTATTTACTCAATTACCAGAATCAAAAATTCGAGGCTATAAACCGGGAAGGTTTTCCTTTAATGTTAAAGGGGGGAGATGTGAAGCTTGTGAAGGTGATGGAATAATTAAAATTGAAATGAATTTTTTGCCAGATGTTTATGTAACTTGTGAAATTTGCAAAGGAGCTCGATATAATCGTGAAACTCTAGAAATAAAATATAAGGGGAAAAATATTGCTGATGTATTAAATATGTCTGTTGAAGAAGCACTTAACTTTTTTACAAATATCCCCCAAATAGTAAAAAAACTGACTACTCTTAGTGATGTGGGCCTTGGGTATATTAGGCTTGGTCAGCAGGCGACCACACTGTCAGGAGGTGAGGCGCAAAGAGTTAAGTTAGCAACAGAATTATCTAGAGCATCAAAAGATAAAACATTTTATATTCTTGATGAGCCAACTACAGGACTTCATTTTGAAGATATAAATATGTTGCTAAATGTACTACAAACTTTAGTGGAGAGAGGTAATACAGTCGTTGTTATCGAGCATAATTTAGATGTAATTAAATGTGCTGATTGGATAATTGATTTAGGTCCAGAAGGTGGCGAAGAAGGTGGAAATGTTCTTTTTTCTGGAACGCCAGAAAATTTATCAAATTTTAAAAAATCATATACAGGAAAATTTTTAAAATCCACATTATAAATGATTATATTGTGAAATAAATGAAGCCTATAAAAGAACTAGAACAATATTTTCCCTATTGGGAGATTACAAAAGACTTAATTGATCAATGTATTGATATAATGCTTAATCATAGACAGTCTGGGCATCCTGGTGGATCAAGATCAAAAGTTCATGCAATGGTTACAACCCTATTATCAGGTGCAATGAGATGGGATATAAGAGATTCTGGAAAACGATTTGCAGATAGATATGTATTGGTAGCTGGGCATACCAATCCCGTAGTATATGCAACACTAGCTGTTTTGAATGAGGCCCTTCGAATTAGATTTAAGCAAACAGGTGATAAAAAATATAAACATTTTTTAGGTGATAAATTTCAATTAGTATGGGAAGACCTACTTTTTTTAAGAAGGAATGGTGGTTTGCCAGGTCATGCTGAAATGGAAGGTAAAACATTATTCTTTAAGTTTAATACTGGTCCTAGTGGCCATGGGTCACCTGCAGCAGCAGGCGAGGCTTTAGCTTTTAAAATTGCGAAAACCCCAGAAGTAAAAGTTTTTGCTTTTGAAGGAGAAGGTGGGTTAACTACAGGTGCTTCGCATGAAACGATGAATTCAGCCTGGGGACTTGGTTTAGGTAATCTAATTTATTTTTTAGATTGGAATGATTTTGGTATTGATCCTCGCCCATTTAGTTCAATAGTGTATGGTACACCAGAAGATTGGTTTGGTTCACACGGTTGGCATGTAGAAGGAACGATGGATGGTGAAAATTGGGGAGAGTTAACGAAATCTTATTATAAACTATTAATTGAAAATGCAGACCCTAAAATACCAAAGGTTATATATGGACGAACGACAAAAGGACGCGGTTATCATAAGATAGATTATGCAAGTCATGGAGCTGCCCATAAAAGGAATTCAGAATTATTTTGGAAAACAAAACAAGATTTTGCCGATAAATATGATGTAGATTTTTTGAATTTTGGATCCGAAGAGGCAAATACTAAAGAAGGGCAAGAAGATCAAGCCAGATCTTATTTTGAATCTATATTTTCAGTATTGAAATCAAATCAGAGTCTAGTTGAATATTTGTCAGATACTTTAGTTTCAACAGGTGATTCAGTCCCTGAGCAAATTCCTAATTGTAAAATCACTATTAATAATCCTACAAAAGATAAAAATCTATTTAATATTAAATCTCTTCCTAAAGATCTATTTGTAAAACCTGGAGAAAAAGCACCAAACCGTGTTGGGTTTTCTAAATATGCTAGTTATATAAACACATACTCTATAAAAAAATATGGACGACCTCTGGTAATTGCAATGAGTGCCGATTTAGCTGATTCTACAAATGTTTCAGGATTTGCTAAAGGATACAGCGGCGCTGATGACTTAGGATTTTTTAATAAAGATTCTAATACAGATAGTCCTCTCATGCCACAGGGTATTACGGAATTTACTAACGCTGGGATGCTGGCTGGATTAACAAGTGTTAACTTCAATGAAGACCCCTATGAGGAATTCAATGGATTTTATGGAGCAATGAGCACATATGGATCTTTTAGTTATTTGAAATATGGACCTATAAGATTATTTAGTCAATTAGCACAAGATTCAGATTTAAAAGTAGGAAAATTGATATGGATAGCAGGTCATTCTGGTCCTGAAACAGCTGAAGATAGTCGCACACATTTTGGTATATTTGCTCCAGGCGTTACACAATTATTTCCTCAAGGTCACATCATCAATCTTCATCCATGGGAACATAATGAAGTCGCACCCGCACTTGCGGCAGCTATGAATACAAATGTACCGATTATTGCAATTCATTTAACTAGACCCCCGGTTGAAATACCAGATAGGAATGAGTTAGGTATAGCCTCACATTTAGATGCATCTAAAGGAGCATATATTATAAAAAATTATGATTCTAATAAAAATAAGGATGGTGTAGTAATTATTAGAGGAACTAGTTCAATTAATTCATTAATTAAGATTTTGCCTCAGATTAAATCAGATGGTCCAAATGTTAAAATTATTGCCGCTATTTCATGGGAATTATTTAGACTTCAGCCACTAGAATATCAACAAAGAATTATTTCTGATATGGAATGGCCTGACTCAATGGTTATTACAAATGGAGCTATAAGTCTTATGAAAAATTGGATTTCAAATCGTGTAGTCCAAGACTATTCTTTAAGTCCAGATTTTGACAATAGATGGAGAACTGGTGGATCAGTTGATGAAATTATAGCTGAATCGAAGCTTGATTCACAAAGTTTATTTGAAGGTATAAAGAGATTTGCAAATGAAAGAAATAACAGATTAAATAGACTGCATCAATCTATACCTAATATAAAATAGCAAAATTTGACGACCCCCCCTTCATTTTTGTACCTTCCAAACTCAAATAGGATGTTTTTTTTCTTATTTGATTAAATATATGACTGAAATCCATATAAACGACCCTCAACCATTTGAAGAAGATTTAATTGATGAAAAATCTTTAAGACCCAATAAAATAGAAGATTTCATTGGACAAAAAGATGTGATAGACAGTCTTAAGCTATATATCGAAGCAGCTAATAATAGAAATGAGTCGTTAGATCATGTACTTTTATTTGGGCCACCTGGTTTAGGTAAAACTACACTATCAAATATAATAGCAAAGGAATTGAGTGTTAGTATAAAACAATCTTCAGGCCCTGTAATTGACAGAGCAGGTGATTTGGCTGGTCTCCTAACAAACTTAAAAAGTAAAGATGTCTTTTTTATTGATGAGATTCATCGTCTAAATTCTGTAGTTGAAGAATATCTTTACTCTGCTATGGAAGATTACCGAATTGAAATTATGATTGATAAAGGACCAGGCGCTAGAAATGTACAGCTTAATATTGATCCTTTTACTTTGGTAGGAGCTACTACAAGGTTAGGAAACCTTACTTCTCCATTAAGAGATCGATTCGGAGTTGTGCTTAGATTAGATTATTATAATTCGAAAGATTTATTTAAAATACTTAATAGATCTGCGAAAATACTAGAAGTAGAAATTGATGATGAAGGAGGCATGGAGCTAGCAAAACGTTCGCGTGGCACACCAAGAATAGCTAATAGAATTTTGAAAAGAACTCGTGATTATGCACAAGTAAAAGCAGACGGTAAAATAAATAAATCAATTGCAAATGAATCACTTAAAGCTCTAGGTATAGATAAGTTTGGCTTGGATGGAATGGATAGGACTATTTTATCAACTTTGATTGAAAAATTTGAAGGTGGCCCTGTTGGAGTTAATTCCTTATCTGTTGCAGTTAGTGAAGATGCATCAACTATTGAAGATGTTTATGAACCATATTTAATAAAACAAGGTT
>PASX01000002.1 GCA_002713455.1 Fidelibacterota bacterium | reverse complement strand
TATCTGAATAATGAAAATCTAACAATAAATCCAAATCTGCATTTTTTACTCGCTCAGCTATTTCAAGGACACTTTCTACATCGTTATAGTTTAGTAATGGATTATGCCAAATTTTAAGCCTGACTGTATTAATGCCTTTGCTATTAAATTCTTGAATTGGGTCAATTTGATTCACATTATCATAAAATAAACCCCCGTTGTCCTCCACCTGTTTTAACATAGATAGATCAACACCTTTCATAAATTCATTACTTTGAGTAAATAATAAAGAATTAATAAATCCAATTAAAATAATTCTATTCATTCCTAAATCTACCCATCATCACACAAACAAAAAACCCCGCAACTTGGCTGGGCTTAATGTATTAATTATTAAATAACTAGTAACAAATATTTTCATACTTAAAGTATTACTTTAATATTAAGTTATGATAATAATATTAATTTTCTCCTCGACAAATAGATAACTTGTTGTAAATTCTTACATGCCGGGGTGGCGGAACTGGTAGACGCGTCGGTCTCAAACACCGATGAGGGCAACCTCGTGCCGGTTCGATTCCGGCCCTCGGCACTTCCCCACTTAATAAAAATTAACTTGCAAATACTATACTAAACTTTTACTTTAAGCTAAGAAGGTGCTGGTTTGGTACCTTTGGTATGTGGAAGGGGTAGATCTTCACTTGGTTCCGAGGTCCTTGTGAAATCTACCCCAATTTTTTTCCGNTTTTATTATCTATAATTAAAATTTTATCTTAAAGTAATCNTCACTTACTAAATCACTTTAATCCTTACTAACATAACTTAAATAAGTGGTTTAAGTATATTTTGGATTATCTACTTGAATTGTGATTTAGTTAAATATATGTAATAAAAAAGGCTAATGATTTTTTAATCATTAGCCTTTATAAAAAGTTTATATAATTGAATATTAAGCTCTTTAGTCTTTCTTCTCTTTCTCCTCTTCAGGAATGCCAAATACTTTATCATTTAAAGCTTTAATTTCACTCTGCATGGCAGTCATTGTTTGTTTCATATCTGAACGCTCGTTCTTTGTACGCCTTCTCTCTCTATTNAAAGTATCTGTTAAATCTTGTATATCAGCTTCTACATTATCAAACTTTTTCGAAACAGTACGATCCAATTCATCAAGGTTATATTGAACTAACTGTATTGCATTACCCAATGAATCAGTAACATATTCAATAAATTCTGTATTAGCGACTATATCCTGCTGTGCCTTTTGGAGGTGTTTGCCTCTACCAATAAATTTTAATGTTAATTTTCTTAAGTCTTCTCTGAATTCATTATGTACTACATCTACATGTTTTGAATCATTTTCATTTAATTCATCCATNCGACTAATCATATTTGATGCCATATATTGAAAATATCCAGCAACTGCTATTAAAATAACCAATATTCCAAAAATAATCTTATCCTTAACGCTCATTATACAAGCTCCGCTCCTTCAAATATTACCCTAATTGTTCTAATTTCTTTTCCCATTCACTCATTTCTCGAGGATCATCATCACCTGATGCTTGGGATGGAGAATCTGTTCCACTATCAGCTGAACTATCACTAAGACTTGATGCAACTGCACTTTCTTTTGCTATCAGATCAGAGAGTATCTCTTTCTTATTAGCTGCATTTTCTGACATCTGCTCCATTATTTCACCAACTTCATCTTTAAAATCAGTAATAGTATATTCTATTCTAGCNACTAGCTCATCTAGAATAACTTTACCATAACTATCACCAACACCATCTAAAAATTCATTCAATTTTGCTGATAACATTGCAGCTATTTGATCTTTAGTATTTATTTCTGTAGACATATATTAGCCTCCAAATTACCGATACTTAAATAAAATAAGAAATTTAATTTCATGATGCCTTGGGCTCGAGTCAAATATTTTTTTCAATTATGCATTATTTTTTAATGTTATATCTAATACTTCTACTAACCCATTCCTTGAGAACTCATCGATTATAGGATAAAATATTGAACGTTGCAAACTATAAGGTAGCTTATCTGCTATTTGAGCTTGTATTAAATCACGGCCACCAATAGATGCCTCTGAATCTCGTTTAAATATTTTCCTTTGTGCTACAATAACTATTTCTACCCTATCTTCAACAAGAACTGCAATACGATAATCATATTGACGAATATCTTTTTTTACTGGCTGAGGTTTTGTTAAAAAAAAGTAACCCTCAGGTGCAGATAAATCAATCTTATATCCTAAATCAAGCAAGGAATCTCTTGCGATAGTTAATGCTTCTTTTTGCGTGTATTCATAATCAAAGTAACGGATCATTCTTGGCCGTTCTGGACAAAAAGAAAATTGAACAGCTAATACTATCGAAAGAAAAGATCGTATCATTAATTGGGAATGTGTTAATAAATATCAAATATCGATGGAGGTGGCTCTTCTACTACAACTTCCTCAGCTATAACCATATTATCAGGGTTATAGTAAACTAACTTCAAGGTTGACATGTCTTCACCGAAAATATTTAGATCATCATTTCTTGGAACTTGAACAATACTATTTAATAGCAGACTAATTTTCACTGGGGAAACGTTCCATGATGAAAAATGGAAAGCTCTTTCAAACCCAATATTAATTTCATCATGAGAGCCCATTGCTCCAGCCTCAATTCTATCAGTAGTTTCAGGCCAACCATAAACTTCTGAAACACTCTTTTCAATTTTTGAAAATAAATTCAAATGAGATTGAAAATCATTAGGATCAAGAACATATCTTATTTCAACTTTCCAGAATCCACTATCTGAAAATGCATATTCAATAAATACTACCTCATTACCAAGATTTCCTGACATTCGCACTACTGAACTATCAGGAGCNTATTGACCTTGATCCATATACGTTAAAGATGGCATCTGAGAACCTTTAGGGGTGCCCCACATAAAACCTTTATATCCGTAGTCAAGATCCATAGGCGGACCTAGTGTATCTTCAGGGGCTGATAAAGTATCACTTGGTACAGATAAAGAATCAGATTGTTCATTCGAGAGCACTTGTGAAGTGTCAGCATTCTGAGCTGACAATAAAGAAATAAATAATATGATAAATATAGCGCGATTCATTTGGAACCCGAGATATAGCCTATTACAGAGTACGGTAGTATACCAACCATGTGCTGTAAAATACGCACCAATCTAAGATGTAGGCAAGGTCAAATATATTAATTCAGGATTGTCCCAATTCGATTAAAACGGGGAAGTTTACTCTTGAAATCCAAAGACATATAGACAAATAAAGCTTCACCTAAAAGATATTTTCTAGGAACAAAACCCCAAAACCTTGAATCATAACTATCATCACGATTATCACCCATGGCCCAAAAATAATCCTGCTTTACGGTGTATGATGTAATATCATTTATTAATTGATTATCTATATATAATTCTCCATTTGGTAAATTCTGCATCCAGGGGTTTATCTTATTTCCTATAGGATAATATTCATTTAAGAAAGAATGATCCTTCTTTCTTCTTATAAGGTTTTCAGGATCAGTCATTGTGAAAAAATATTCATTTGAACCATTTACAATCTTTATTTCATGCCCATCTAGAACCATTAAGTGTAATAATAGCTGAGCATTATTAGGGTTAACAGGTATCACATCCCCTTTTTTGGGAATTCGTATAGGTTTAAAATGATCTTTATTACCTTTATTACCTAAAAATATTGTTGGATTTGACCAGCTTTCCGCATTCATTCTACTTACATATTTTCCATATTCTGGAGTAACATACTCCTTATTATTCACGTATACTTTTCTTGATTTGATTTCTAATGTATCACCAGGTAAGGCAATACAACGTTTTACATATTTCTGATGGGTATCTCTGGGATATTTAAAAATAATTATATCACCCTTTTTAGCATCTCGAAATTTCGGAAATACGAGATATGGAACATCAAAACCTATATCAGTATATGGAATACCTACCCAATCTGGTGTACGCATACCATAAACAAACCTACTACCAATGAGAAAATCACCAGTCATAATAGTATTCTCCATACTTCCTGTAGGGACTATATATGCTTCTACTAAAGTAGCTTTTAACAAAAATGCTATAATTACTAAAATAGTTAGCGACCGAAACTCTTTGTATATTTTTGATTCTTTCATCTATTTCGAATTTATATTAATTATCATTTGTATAATAAAATAATATTTCATTTTAGCATTTTTGATACTGGCTTAAAAGTTTTTCTATGTATATCACAAGATTTGTGTAATTGTAACATTTTTAAATGTTCTTTTGTTCCATAACCTTTATGTTTTTTAAAACCATACAATGGGTATTGCTGATCATATTTTACCATTATTCTGTCTCTAGTAACTTTTGCAATGATAGAAGCAGCCTTAATAACATCAATTGTTTCATCTCCTCTAATTATACCTCGATTTGGAATAATCTGTGTATTTAAAGGGAAACCATCAATTAATGCTTCCTCTGGAACAGGGTTTAGTTTTCCTAAAGACATTTTCATTGCTTTATATGTTGATTCAAGAATGTTTATTCGATCTATTTCAATGGCTGGTACAATACCAACACCTATAGATATGGCCTGAGATGTAATTTTATCAAATAAAACCTCTCTTTTTGGAGGTGATACTTTCTTGGAGTCATTTAATCCATCTAAATCATATTCCTCAGGCAAGATTACCGCAGATGCAACTACTGGTCCGGCTAATGCCCCTCTTCCTGCTTCATCTACACCTGCAATGATTTTCATAACAATATTTAATTTACCTTTTTATTTAATCTAATTGCCAGTTGAACATCAGTCATGTAAACTTCGGCTCGGAAAATATTTAAATCTGTATGAAATTGGCAAAATTAAATGAATAACATTTCTTCTACTTTAACATCATTTACAGAAATTTTCAGTGGATGGATAGCTATGCCACTCACTATTACTCTTATTGGAACAGGCGTTTTTGTTACACTTTCATTAGGGTTCATACAGCTAAAGAGACTTAAACATAGTTTTGAAGTAGTATTAGGAAAATATGACAATCCTGATGACGAAGGTGATGTAACTCATTTCCAGGCTTTATCAGCAGCTCTTTCTGCAACAATTGGCATTGGTAATATTGCTGGTGTTGCTATTGCACTGCGTCTTGGTGGTCCAGGTGCTCTATTTTGGATGTGGGTAACAGCTTTATTAGGTATGGCGCTAAAATATGCTGAATGCACACTATCCCATCATTATAGAGTAATTAATGAAGATGGTTCTGCTTCAGGGGGACCTATGTATTACATTGAAAAAGGTCTAGGGCCAAAATGGAAATCTCTTGCAGTCATTTTTGCTATTTGTGCAGTCATATGTTCTTTTTGTACAGGGAATATGAATCAGGCAAATACTATTGCCCAAACGTTTGCCTCTTACAATGTACCTATATGGTTTTCGGGTCTATTTATTGCTTTTCTTGTTGGGATAGTTATTATTGGTGGTATCAAGCGTATAGCTGCTGTTGCAAGTAAATTAGTTCCCACTATGGCAATTCTTTATGTTCTTGGTGCCTTAATTATACTCTTAACACATGCAAATTATATTTTACCAAGTTTTTTAAGCATATTTAAAGAAGCTTTTTCTCTCGAAGCTGGTTGGGGTGGTTTAATCACCGTAATTATGTGGGGGGTCAGAAGAGGATTATATTCAAATGAAGCTGGTCAAGGATCTGCTCCTATCGCCCATGCAGCAGCAAAAACAAAGGAATCTGCCCGTGAAGGAGCTGTTGCATTAATGGGCCCTTTTATTGATACAATAGTGGTTTGCACAATGACAGGTCTTGCTATTTTATCAACTAACGTTCTTAATACAACAGATTTTACTGGTGCTCTATTAACAAGAGAAGCATTTCGTAGCGGCTTTTCTTTTGCACCTGATATTGGAAGTTTCATTGTTAATATTGCAGTATTACTATTCGCATATACAACTATGGTCGCTTGGAGTTATTATGGAGATCGTTCAATTGAATATTTAGTGGGTCCTAAAGCCATAAAGCCATATCGTTGGGTGTATGTATTTTTCAATTTCTTAGGTGCAATACTACCTTTGACATTTGTGTGGAATTTTGGAGATATTGCTCTAAGCTTGATGACCATTCCTAATTTAATTGGAGTAATATTCTTAACTGGCACTCTTAAAAAAATCACATCAGATTATTTCGACAGAACTCACGTACCTTACAAAGCATAAATAAAATCTTAACATATCATTAGAAAGTATTATTTTGGAAGAAACTAGATTAATGCTCTCTGTTGCGAAAGCTGCAGCCAGAGATGCGTCCGATTTGATAATCCATGCAAATGAAATTGATAGAGAATCATCTAATAAATCAACTATTACAGATCTTGTTACGAAAACAGATAAAAATGCTGAAAAAGTAATAAAAGATGATATTTTAGCTAAATTTCCAGATCATAGTATTCTTGCTGAGGAATCGGGTGAAACTGCATCATCTTCGGAATATCTTTGGGTAATTGACCCATTAGATGGTACTACAAATTTTGTACATGGACTATCCCCCTATTGTGTTTCCATTGCATTATTAAAAAATAATAAACCATTATTATCTGTCATTTCAGAATTACCTGCAGAAAATTTATATTGGGCAGTTAAAGATAATGGTGCTTTTTGTAATGGAGATAAAATTTCTGTTTCTTCACGAAAATCAATTAATGATTCTCTTTTAATTACTGGTTTTGCCTACCAGCACGATTCAAAATGGGAAACAAATATGAAATTATTTAAAAACCTTACAAAAATTAGTCATGGTGTAAGACGAATCGGTTCTGCTGCAGCTGATTTATGTTATGTAGCATCCGGCAAAGCAGATGGATTTTGGGAAATCGGACTATACCCTTGGGATAGTGCTGCTGGTATATTACTAGTTGAAGAAGCTGGAGGTAAAATCACTAGAATGGATGGGAAACCATACGATATTTTTGAAGAACAAATATTAGCANCTAATAGTTTAATCCATGATGAAATGCTTGAAAATTTCAGATCTGAAATTTTATCTTAAAAAATAATTATTGTTAATTACTTTTGACGAGAAAAAATATGAAAATTACTATATTAACTTTTTTAATTATTTCTATGTTTACTATTTTGTTTTCTAAAAATNATTCAAATGAATATTTTGATAAAAGTAAGGAACACCATACACCTCATGGTTTTACAAACCCTTTTCTTTCAGATGGGCCACAAAATAAAAATTTTTATGATTTGATTAAAATGATGCGTGAAAAAAGACCTGATAAACCTAAGAAAATTAAGGTTGAAGAAATTTCATCAAGTGAAATCGAAGACTTGATTAAAAGGGGAGAAAATTTTTATTTATGGATAGGACATTCAACTGCTTTTCTACACATAAATGGTAAAAATATTCTTACAGATCCAATTTTTTCCGACAGATGCTCACCTTCGCAGTTATTCGGTCCAAAGCGCTATTCTGAACCTTCTATTTCTATAAATTCATTACCTAAAATTGATCTTATAGTAATTAGCCATAATCACTATGATCATCTTGATTATCATACAGTGAAGTTGATTGGTGATTCAACTTTTTGGTTTGTGCCTTTAGGATTAAAAAAGTGGTTTAATGATAACGGTGTTAAGAATGTAATCGAAATGGACTGGTTTGAATCATATGACTATGGTGGTATAAAAGTAGATTGCCTGCCTTCGCAACACTGGTCAAAACGAACTGCGTTTAAAAGTTTTGACACTCTTTGGGCATCTTGGTCAATTGAAGTGGAGGATTTTAAGTTTTGGTTTGCTGGAGATACTGGATACAACGATGAACAATTTAAATCAATTGGTAGAGACTATGGGCCATTTGATTTTGCGGCAATACCTATAGGTGCTTATGAGCCAAGGTGGTTTATGAAGGATTTTCATATTAATCCTGATGAAGCAGTTCAAATCCATTTAGATGTTTTATCAAAAAAGAGTGTAGGAATTCATTATGGAACTTTTATTCTTACTACTGAACCAATTGATGACCCTATAAAAAAATTGGATATTGCTAGGCAAAAATATGGGCTTGATATAAATGATTTTTCAGATTCAAAATTAGGGAAAATTATTAAATTATAAATATTTATATTGGTACTGAATTTAGTATTTCTATTGAATTATAAAATTTTAAAAGTTGGTTATGAAAAAAATAATTATTTATATATCAATAATTACCAACCAACTGCTCTATAATAAGGAGTAGTTAGTTTAAATTCCCCAAACCCATTTTCATCATAAAAAGTGAAATTTCTGTTTATTGAGTAATAATACCAGGTTTCATAAGTATTACGCTGATTCTGTCCAAATGTGCGCTGCATATCATCCGGGGGTCCAAATAATATATATATCATACCCATATCGGTTTTCCACCCCGGTAGAAAACTAGCAAACTTCTCATTTGAATACTTTACTCTATAGTAGTATTGATCCATTAATTCATTGGCTATTGTTCCAGGTGTGGGGTCACGATCATCCCAAAATTGGTAGAACAATTTTTCGCGTTCTTTGCGCTTAGATTTTTTTATAAGCTTATATTCTTCATCCGTTACAATATATCTCATTTGATCAAGCGCTTCATCAACATTATTTATAAAAAACGATAAACCTGGCTTTCTCATACGCAAGCTGATCTCTTTCGTATCAGATACCTTATTTTGTTTCAGTGTGACGGATACTTGCATAGTTAAATTTTCTTCTGGTTTCTTATCAATGATTATGCGTTCTGAAAAAATATTATTATCCGAAATAAGTTCAATATTTTTATTCCAAAAAGTTTCATCATCAGCATTCTTAGCGGTAAGAGAAACAGTAAACTCTCCAGGTTTAATCTTTCCAGAAATAAATAAGGGAAATTCTTTTATTTTATGATTGATATCTCTGGTTGTTACTGGAATCTCATCCTCTTCAAATCCCCAATTTCCTGGATATTCACCAATTATAAATGGTGGGTAAATACAAACCTCCTCTAATAATCCCTGTAAATTAATTGTCTTTTTTACTATTCCCTTTGTTCGAGTATCTTGATCAATTAATTCTCCTACAACTGTATATTCTTGATCTTTAACAAAAAAATCAGCCATCACTACCTCTCGAAAAGATCTGTCTACTGTACTTAAATAATTATCTACTTTAACTTCAGATTGAAAGGTCTTTCTATCTAATTGATTCCCGTCTTTATCACGAATAGTAATACTAGTCTCATATCCAGCAATAAATGTCTCATTATTTTTTAAAAACTGCAATGACTGGTATGGAATCATCCCATATACTTTAAGTTTAATTCCTTCATTTTCAGTTACAATTGGATATGCATTTATTTTTAATTGATCAATATTCCTTTTTTCTTGATCTTTTCTTCTACTCCGATTTTGTGCATCAAGTTCACAATAGATAAAACATAAAATTATTAATACAATTTGAAATAAATTTTTCACTATAGATCCTTTTTCCATTTGAATTGAATTAACCCATTATTCGTTGCAAGCCATACATCGTTATTCTCAACATATATATCATTAATTGAACCAATGAATTGATAATCATACTTTTTATAGAATTCCTCATTCATTCTTAATCTTATCAAACTATTATCCATAACAATAAATAATTGGTCTTTATACACATATATTATTTTTACAAATTTATTATTATATATCGTTGACTCAGTAATTAGTTCCCATGTTGAATTTACATTATTGTATGCAATGATACCTTGATTTGTAGCTACATATAATTTTAATCCATCAAAAAAAACATCATAAAATTTTGTAATTACATCTATACGATCTTTAATAGCATCAACATTTCCAATATAGTTAAATGGTACAATTACATCAGAATTAGTATTATAACACAAAAGTTTGTATTGTGTAGAAATCCATAGATAATTGTTCATTAGAGATAGACCATTAATATATGAATTACTAAAATTATTACTCAGTCTTGTGCTCTCCGAACGTTTCGTTTTTATATTAATTTTTTCCATTTCATAGTTGGATGCAGCCCATATAAAATTTGTATCTGGCTCAAGAAAACGTACTTGTCCAAAAGGCACTCCTCTAGTCGCATCTAACGTTCTCCAAAAATCTCTTTTTGAATCATATACTATAATTGAATTATCACTACCAAACCAATATTCATTATTTACTGTACAGTTTTCATATATATCTAAATTATTAACATTAATTATTGATTCTGCTTCATACCATTCGAAATATGCATTATCAGGATCAACGAAAGACAAAGAGCCCTCATCTCTAGAATGATTTCTCCCTCCAACCCATGAAGGAAATGAATGGGTGAATGTTTGAACATCCGAATTAGAAAGACCATATTTTATAGGGTAAAAAGATTTCATATATGGATCTCCCTGAAAAATGATCCCGGCATCTGTTCCAACCCATATTGTATTATTATTACCACTAAAAATTGTAGTTATTGATACGCTCTTTCCCTTCGGGCTTATAAATGTATTAAGATTTAATAACCATCCATCCATAACTGTATAATCCATTAATATATCATCTACAACACTACTATATTTTACAAGACCACTTGACCATTTAATTTCCATTTCATCTGGAAAAGAAAATGTACCCAAGAACACACCAGAGGTACGATCAAGTTTAAGATATGATGATCCTGCTAATATCCATAAATAGTTATTGCTGGAACCTATCTGTTCAACTCTTACGCCGGAAAGTAAATTGTAATTTTCTAAACTTCTTGAAATCCAATTACCTTCCCCATTATAGCTGTAATCAATAGATTTATCCGTCGCTACCCATAAAATACCGGTCCTTTTATCAAAATGGATGGCATTGACTCGATTACTTGATAATCCTTGTGCGCGAGTTATTGGGTATTCGAATTGGTTTCCATAAAGAGAATATCGAAATACACCTGCTGTTTCAGTAGCAATATAGATATATGATAAGCCCTCACTAAATGATCTAATTGCGCCTGGTTTTGCAAATAATACCCAGTCAAAGGGGTCATGCCGTGTGTTAACTTGACTTAATAGGGATTCAGGATAAGATAATAACCCAAACAGAATTATTGGTATGGGTTTAAAAAATAATCTATACTTTATGAATAATAATTTATTTCTTAACTGAATCAACTATTAATTATTCTTATTATTATAATGATCAACAATATCTTTAATCATTTCTAATGATATTGGAACTACTCCCACTTCTTCACAGACTCTTCCAGCTGCATAATTTGAAATCATAGCGGATTCTTGAATACTTGCACCACTTAAATCTGAAAGCACAAATGTACTAATTGCTGTATCACCAGCACCTGAAACATCATGAACTTTTCGTGCTTTAGTACCAATAGTTTGAACATTATTATCTGTAAATAGGGTTACACCTTCTTCTCCTCTTGTGACCATCAATATTTCTGCATCAATTTTTTCTCTTAATTGCTTACCTAGCTCTTCAAAATTTTTATTCTGTTTATCAAGATTAATCATCGAATCAAATTCAAACATATTTGGTTTAAATAACCTAATCTTATTATAGATAAAGAAATTATCTCTTTTTGGATCAACATAAACTGGCAGATTATGCTTAGCAGCTATATCCAGTATGGCTACAATACAATCTTTAGCTAGTAACCCTTTATTGTAATCTTCTATAATAATCGCATCAATTTCAGTTGAAAGCTGCTGTAAGGTATCTTTTATATATTCTATCTGTTTCGAAGAAATATTATTTTTGTTCTCATAATCAGTTCTAACTACTTGTTGCCCATGAGCAATAATTCTCGTTTTGGTAGTCGTAGTCTTTGTTGAATCCTTAATGAATTTTACTATTACTCCATCATTTACCAGACTGTCCTCTAGTAATTTGCTTTCATTATCATCTCCAAC
>PASX01000056.1 GCA_002713455.1 Fidelibacterota bacterium | reverse complement strand
TGGTGTGACCTTATTTACAGATACTTTATCTTGGGATAACCTCAGAGAAAAAGTTTTTACGGATGATAAAGTAATATTTATAACTGAAGATCAGGACACACTATATGGAATTGGTTTTGAGTCAGATGTAGAACTAGATAATTGGAAAATTTTAAAACCTACTGGTGTTTTTCATGAAGATGAAAAAAAATAGTCACAATCAACTCAGTGCAAAAGGTTTATATAAACGTTATGGGAAACGATGGGTTGTTCGCGACGTAGATTTAAAAGTAAATAAGGGTGAGATTGTAGGGTTGCTTGGTCCAAACGGTGCTGGGAAAACAACAACTTTTTATATGATAACAGGAATGATCAAACCTACAAAAGGTGAGATTTTTTTAGATGAAAATAAAATTACTGATCGAGCGATGTATCAGCGGAGTAGATCTGGAATAGGGTATTTATCACAGGAACCATCAATTTTTGGCAAACTTAGCGTGGAGGATAATTTGCGTTTAGTTTTAGAAATGACAAACCTTACAAAAGATGAACAAGCTGGAAAAGTTGAGCAATTACTTGATGATCTATCAATTCAACATATCCGAAAAAACAAAGGTTCAAATCTTTCAGGAGGCGAAAGAAGAAGAGTTGAGATATCTCGAACTCTTGCTATTGATCCAGATTTTATTCTATTAGATGAGCCATTTGCCGGCGTAGACCCAATTGCAGTTGAAGATATACAGGCAATAGTCCATTCATTAAAAGAGCGAGATATTGGTGTATTAATTACTGATCATAATGTTAGGGAAACTTTATCAATCACAGATCGGTCATATTTATTATTTGATGGGAAAATATTGAAATCTGGGACTTCGGAATTTCTTGCAAATGATGATGAGGCAAAACGATTGTATTTAGGAGAACGTTTTACTTTATAATGTCTAAATTAAAACAAAATCAATCACTTAGACAGTCTTTATCTCCTCAACAGGTAATTCAAGCTAATATTCTACAATTGAATGTTTCCTATCTTGAAGAAAAAATTTTAGATGAATTAGAAAATAACCTCTTATTAGATCAAACTGAATCTGAAGAAATCTCTTTACTTGATAGCAAACTATCAGATGAGCAAGTTGACTTTGATGAAGATCCAGATGAATATGAACCTTCAAATATTTATGACAATAATTATTTACATAATCATGATATTCCTATTAGAGAAAAAGTTGACTTTATTGAAAATTTAATTCAACAATTAGATTCATATAAATTTAAAGATTGGGAAAGAGCTATTTCAGAAGAGATTTTATGGAATTTAGATAATAATGGATATTTGTCAATCGATCCTATTTTAATTGCTGACCGTTTTCAAAGAACAGATTTAGAGGTAATGAAAATTCTTGAAAAAGTTCAGCAATTAGATCCGCCTGGTATTGCGGCCAGAGATCTTCAGGATTGTTTAAAAATTCAATTAAATAAAAAAAGTCACTCATTGGCATATAAAATTATAACTAACCATTTTGATGATTTTTCAAATCATCGTTATGAAAATATTCAAAAAAAATTGAATATTGATAAAGAATCATTATCTGAAGTCTTAAGAGAAATTTCTAAATTAGACCCTCATCCAAGAAAAAGTAAAATTGGTGAAGAAAGTGAGACTGTAATACCAGATCTTTTAGTATTACAACGGGATGGGAAATGGAAGATAATTGTAAATGACTCATGGATTCCTGAATTATCTTTAAATGATAAATATGTTACAATGTTGGATCAAAAAAAGATTTCAGCTGATGAAAAAAAATACTTAAAAGAGAAATTTGATTCCGCTTCTTGGTTTATTGATGCAATTCAACAAAGACGCGAAACTTTATCTCTTGTAATGAAAGAAATTATTATTCGTCAACCAAAGTTTTTTGAGGGGGATATTAAATCTTTAGTTCCCATGAAACTTAAAGATTTAGCTGAGGAGCTAAAAATGGATATTTCTACTATAAGTAGATCAACTAGGGGGAAATATGTAGATACACCTTATGGTATTTTTGAGTTAAAATCTTTCTTTTCAGACGGATATATTATTAAAAGCGGTGAAGAAATTAGTACTAAAATTATCAAAGACTTTTTAAAGCAATTAATAGATGATGAAGATAAAAATGAACCATTAACTGATTCTCATCTAGCAGATAAATTAAATATANANGGTTTTCCTGTTGCAAGAAGGACTGTTNCAAAATACAGAGAGCAATTACAATTTCCNGTTGCNCGTCTTCGAAAGCAGTTANNCCANTAGAAAGGATATAATAAATGGCATATAAACGTATTATTGTTGGAGATCAAGAAATCAAAGTACCAGTTTTGTCNATTGGGGGATTTTCNATATTTGGAATATTNTTGGCGCTTTGGCTTCTGACTGGTATATATGTAGTTGGGCCTGATGAAGTAGGAGTAGTTCAAACNTTNGGAAAATATTCGAGGACTGCTCAATCAGGATTAAACTATCATTTNCCTNTTCCNATTGAGAAAGTTCAAACACCNAAAGTTACTGAAGTNAAAAGGATTGAGATTGGTTTTAGAAGCATAGGNAAAAATCAATATCAAACAGTTGAGCGTGAAAGTCTAATGTTAACAGGTGATGAAAATATAGTTGACGCTGANATGATTGTTCAATACCGGATNAAAGATCCNATTGCTTATGTTTTTAATTTTATTAAACCAGAGTTAACAGTAAGGCAAGCATCTGAAGCTTCNCTTAGAACTGTNATTGGACGTAATAATATTGATCAAGCATTAACTTCTGGTAAATTTAATATCCAAGANGAAACAAAAGCTTTNGTNCAATCTATNTTGGATAAATATAATACTGGGATTCTAGTTGTNGCTGTTCANCTACAGGATGTTAGTCCACCGGAACAAGTAGTTGCAGCATTTAAAGATGTGGCTTCTGCTAAAGAAGATAAGAATCGNATGATTAATCAAGCTGAAGGGTACCGTAATGATATAATCCCAAAAGCTCGNGGTGAAGCTCAATCCATGATTAGNGANGCTGAAGGATATAAAGAAGCNCGCATNGCAAGGGCAGAGGGAGATGTTGCAAAGTTTAATGCAGTNCTAAAAGAATATAGAAAGGCCAAAGGCGTAACTGANACTCGAATGTATCTTGAGACGGTTGAAGANATATTAGAAAATCGAGAGAAGATNNTAGTTCCCGATGGAGAAAGTGGNGGNAATCTNATTAATCTACTTAATCTAAAAGCAAAAGGAGATAAATAATCATGAAAAAAANANTAATGATATTAGGTTTCCTTATTGCATTTATTGGATTAACTACTGTGTTCATNGTAGATGAGACCGAGCAAGTTGTTATATTACAATTTGGTAAACCTGTTCGAACAATCACTGAGCCAGGATTTAATTTTAAGGTTCCTTTTCCAATACAAGAGAAAATTGTTTTTGATGATAGATTATTNGAATATGACTCTCCNCCTGAAGAGATTTTAAGCCAAGATAAAAAGACACTAATTGTNGATAATTATATNAGNTGGCAAATTATTGATCCTCTNCAATTTTTAAAAACAGTNCAAGCNATTCCTACAGCATTAAGTAGAATGGATGATATTGTTTATTCTGAANTACGTCGAGAATTAGGGACACATGATATGGTTGAAATTATTACTGAGAATCGTGAACAATTAATGGAAGTGGTAACTAACGCTAGTAACAAAGCTACTCTGGATTATGGTATAGCAGTAGCAGATGTTCGTATAAGAAGAGTCGATTTGCCAGCTGAAAATGAGGAATCAATTTATGCACGTATGGAAGCAGAAAGAAAAAGACAAGCAAATAAATATAGATCTGAAGGTGAAGAGGAAGCGCAAAAAATAAGAGCTGCTACCGATCGTGATAAAACAATTATTCTAGCTGATTCTTATAAAGAAGCCGAAAGATTACGTGGAGAGGGTGATGCGAAAGCAGTTAATGTATATGCACGTTCCTATTCATCAGATCCGAAGTTTTATGAGTTTGTTAGAACTTTAGATGCGTATAAAAAAGTCATAGATGATAAAACAACTTTAGTACTGCCATCTAATTCAAGACTTTTCAAGTTATTAATGGGAAAATAGATGGAATATCAAATACGTTCCACAACTATTTTAGGTGTTCGTAGGAAAGGTCAAATTGCACTAGGTGGTGATGGCCAAGTTACCTTTGGAGATATGGCCTTCAAACAAAAAGCGGTAAAAGTAAGAAAGTTNGAAACTGAAAAAGGTATAATCTTAGGAGGNTTTGCTGGAGCTGCAGCTGACGCTCTTTCTTTATTTGAAAAGTTTGAATCAAAATTAGATGAATATGAAGGTGAATTAAAACGAGCAGTTGTTGAATTGGCTAAAGAATGGAGAATGGATAAAGTTCTAAGGAATCTAGAGGCTCTATTAGCATTAATTGACAATAAAAACTCATTTATTATTTCTGGAGATGGAAATGTAATCGAGCCTGATGGACCCGTTATAGCAATTGGGTCTGGAGGAGGATTCGCACAGTCAGCAGCAATAGCTTTTCTTGATAGTACTACTTTTCCGGCAAAGAAAGTTGTTGAAAAATCATTAAAAATTGCTGCAGATCTTTGTATATATACAAATGATTCAATTACAGTTTTAGAAAATAAATGAATGATTTGACACCTAAAAAAATAGTATCTGAGCTTGATAGATTTATCATAGGTCAGAATAGTGCGAAGAGATCTGTCGCTATTGCACTTCGAAATCGTTGGCGACGTCAGCAAATAGATGGTTCCATGCGAAATGAGATCGTTCCTAATAATATTATTTTAATAGGTCCTACAGGAGTTGGAAAGACTGAAATTTCTCGACGATTAGCTAAATTAGCAAATGCACCATTTATTAAGGTAGAGGCAAGTAAGTTTACTGAAGTTGGTTATGTAGGAAGAGATGTTGAATCAGTTATTAGAGATTTAACTGATAATGGAATGTCAATTGTTAAAAAAGAGAAACAAAAAGAAGTAAAAGCTCTAGCTGAGGAACTTGCAGAGGAACGAATTTTGGATTCTCTTTTTCCAAGTAATGGAAAGCATAAAAAGACTGATGAAGAAGAAGTGCGGTATAAGAAAACCAGAGAGCGCTTAAGAAAAAAACTAATTAATGGTGACTTTGAAGATCGTAAGATAGAGATAGAAATGTCAGAATCTAATACAGCATCAATGCAATTTTTTGGACCTCTTGGCGGAGAAGATATTGGAATGAATCTTAAAGAGATGTTATCTAATGTAATGCCAAATCAAAAAAAACGAAGAAAAATTTCCGTATCGGAAGCAAGAAATATTTTACTTGAAATGGAAGCTGAAAGTTTATTAGATCAAGATGATTTGATACGCTCAACAAAAGAAAGAGTAGAAAATAGTGGTATAGTGTTTCTTGATGAAATTGATAAGATAGTTGATAGTAGTAGTCGGAGTTCAGGTCCTGATATAAGCAGAGAAGGGGTCCAAAGAGATTTACTTCCAATCGTGGAAGGAAGTACAGTTCCTACTAAATATGGAATGATTAAAACTGACCATATTCTTTTCATTGCTGCTGGAGCTTTTCATGTATCATCTCCTTCAGATATGATACCTGAACTACAGGGTAGATTTCCAATACGAGTAGAGATGGACAAATTATCTGTCAGTGATTTTGTAAAAATTCTACAGCATCCTCAATCCTCGTTAATCAAACAATATATTTCATTGTTGGGGACAGAAAATGTTACCCTAAAGTTTGAGGTAGATGCAATCAAGGAAATTGCTAAGATTGCTGCAGATGTAAATACAAAAATGGAAAATATTGGTGCCAGAAGACTTCATACAGTAATGACAACTTTACTAGATAATTTTATGTTTGATGAATCAAGTGGAAGAAAGAAGACTATAACTATTAATAAGAAATTGGTCTCTTCTAAATTAAAGAATATTGTAGAAGATCAAGATTTAAGTAAGTACATATTATAAAACTTAAATTAAGTATACTTTATTTTGATGAAACGCGATTTTTTACATATTAGTGATTTTACTAGCCAAGAAATCTTGGATTTGATTTCTTTTGCGGGTGAATTGAAAATAAAGCTAAGGAATAAAGATTTCATTCCTCCTTTTAAAAACCATTCACTAGCTATGGTATTTGCAAAGCAATCTGCTCGAACAAGAGTGTCGTTTGAAACAGGATTTAATATGTTAGGAGGTCATGCAGTTTATTTAAGTCCTAGTGATATCTCAATTGGAAAAAGAGAAGAAATTAAAGATATAGCTAGAGTTTTAAGTGGATATAATGATATGATTATGGCCCGATTATTTGATCATCAGCATATTATTGAGTTAGCNCAATATTCAAATATCCCTGTAATTAATGGATTAACAGATTATAATCATCCTTGCCAAATTATGGCCGATATTTTTACTATTTATGAAAATAGAGATAATTTGGATGATTTAAAGATTGTTTATGTTGGGGATGGNAATAATATTGTTCATTCATGGATTCATTTAGCATCAAGAATCCCATTCCACTTTACATGTATTTGCCCCGAAGGTTTTGAGCCTGATAAAAAAACGATAGATTTGATTAGTGATNCTAGTATATCAAGTTTTGAATTAAGTCATGATCCAATAAATGATGTTACTGGTGCAGATATAATTTATACTGATGTCTGGGCATCAATGGGGCAAAAAGATGAATTAGAAAATCGTAAAAACACTTTTGCACCTTTTCAGGTAACTTCAACGATGCTTAAATCAACAGGTAAAAAAACTTTATTTATGCACTGTCTTCCCGCTGAAAGAGGACGAGAAGTAACAGATGAAGTAATGGAGTCAACCAATTCAATTGTTTTTAATCAAGCTGAAAATAGGATGCATATGCAAAATGCAATTATGGTAATGCTTGCTGGTAAGATGTAAATTTGTTGAGTTATGTCTCAATCTAATCTAAAATCAATTGCNAGTCGAATTCTTCGAGAAGAAGGNCAAGAGCTCATAGATGCAGCAGACCGAAATTCTGAAAGTATTGTTANNGCATGTGATTTAATTGTTAAACATCCGGGGAAAGTTGTGATTTTAGGAATGGGAAAATCTGGATTAATTGCACAAAAAATAGCAGCAACATTATGTAGCGTAGGTAATAAAGCCGTTTTTTTACATGCTGCAGAAGCTTCACATGGTGATTTAGGTATTTATGCTCCTGGAGACCCAACTATTGTAATTTCAAAAAGTGGTGCTACGGATGAACTAGTTCGCCTTATTCCAATTCTAAAGGAGTTTAATTCTCCATTAATAGGAATTATTGGGAATATGAAATCTTCATTAGTAGATAGTATGGATATTGTGATAGATGCTTCAGTATCTAAGGAAGTAGATCCGCTTGGTTTAGTTCCCACTTCAAGCACTACACTTACTTTAGCTATTGGTGATGCTTTGGCAACTGTTATAATGAGCCATCAAGGGTTNAAACATGAAGATTTTGCTAAACTTCACCCAGCAGGTGATATCGGTAGACGTCTTAGATTAACTGTTCAAGAAATAATGATNCATATAAAAGATATCGCAGTAGTCAAAAAAGATGACAAGTTGCGAAAGGTTGTAATTGATATGACTGAAAAACCATTTGGCGCTGCATTGGTTTTAAATAGTAATAATCTTCTAGGTATAATAACTGAAGGAGACTTAAGAAGATGTTTAGTAGAAAATGGCGATATTGATAAAATGATNGTAAGTGATATAATGTCAGTTAATCCAATATCTGTTAATATTAAAGCTCCGCTGCGAGATGCTTTGTCATTAATGGAGGAAAGGAAGTCTCAGATTTCTGTATTACCAGTAGTTGAAGATGATGAGAAGTCATGTGTTGGATTATTAAGGTTACATGACATATATCAAACTCAATTATAATTATTATTTATAAGATTCCCAGCGTACCTCATAAGTACGATAAGAAACATCATCTCCCTCATTAAGAGGCAAAACAAGTTTAAACTCAATAATTGAACCTGGCTCTAGCGCCGCATCAGATTTAATTCCTGTAAAATATTTTTGGTTTTGGCCAGAAATAAAAACTGAATCTTGATGTAATAATNTCGTTGTTGGTGACCAAAGATTTGCAATTACTCTAACAAAATCAGCTCGCTTTGTACCAATATTTTTTATTGAACCGGTGATTTCTTCTCTATCAGGGAAAATATCAACAAATGGTTCACCAACTATTTCAATTTTTGCACTAGGTGGCAAATCCTCCATTATATCAACAATCCTATTTTTTTCAATAGCTAATTGTCCAATTGAGGTTTGAATAATAACTCCTAATTCATCTTCTTCTATTATTTCACCATTTACAACGGTTCCATTTTGCAATTCTACTCTATGACGTAATTGTGGGACTTTAATAAGATTAAGTAAATCCTCATCTATAGTAGGCATAGCCCCCTTACCCTCTTCATAAGTTGATATAACTTTTTTTAAGGAATCAACCTGTTTATGTAGTAGTTCAATACTAGATTTTATTTCAAAGAAAGGTTCATCAGAATCTAATTTATCTTTTTTAATTAATAAGTTTCTTACAGGAGGAATTAGTAATTCTTCAGATAAAGAATCTTGATCGCTTACTACTTCAGATTCGTCAATTTTTAANCTATCTGATTNTATCAACTTCAATGAATCGGTATTTTGACCATTCAATACACTAATAATGAAAATTGATAAGATAATCTTATTCATTAACTAATGATGCTTTTTGATGAGCTTCAAAAGTGCGACGTTTAATTTCTTGCTCATATTGGTTNTAGGCGCCCAAGTTTTTTACTGTCTGGATTACTGCAGTATGAAGTTTGTATTGATTATAATCAGATAATATTGGCATNAGAGAAGGGATAACTGTTTCATCACTTATCTCGGATAATTTATCAATAGCTTTGATGCGAATTTCTAGNGGATATGAATCATTCATGGCTATTTCTTCTACAGCTCTTCTAATTTCAGGATCATCGAATTCCCCAAGTGCTTCAAGAAGTGTATTTAATATATTATAATATTGGTCCTTNCCTGTTCGATAAGTTTGAAGAAGTGCTAAAATTAAATTTTCTTCCTTTACTCCTTTCATGGTATTCAAGGCAAAATCTCTTACTTCTAAATTTGTTTCTGGATCNCCTAGGAGNTCGGCAAAAGCACCAGCCACTTGAGANGGATCTTTTTTACCTAAAATTTCAAGNGCTCTATTCCTTATNCCTAGTTTTACAAANGGATCTCTAGAAATTTTAGTTAATATTGGNACTACCTCATCGGTGCCTAGAGCACCAAGCGTTTCTGTAAGTAATTTTTCAGTTCTATTAAAATTATTTCTACTTACTTCATANAGATCAAGAAGTGCCATAACTTGATCTTTAGTTCTTACNTTATTTAAGTTTTGAACTAATGCAAGCTGCAATGAGTTTGTTTTTTCTTCAACNTTATTCATTGCATTTACCATTGCATCTGCAGCACGNGGATCATCTCGGAATTGAGCCAGTAGCTCAATTGAGCCAATCATAAAACTAACATCTAGNGCAGCTGCATCACTTACTGCTTCTGATAGAGCATTTAANGCTGTTGGATGTTGAGTTGCTGCTAAAGCTTTTCCTGCAGCCATTCTTACATCAAATGGTTGGTTAGAATCATTATAAATAGCTATCATTTCTTCAAGCGCTTGTAATTTACCTTCGCTAAAAGCTGTACTAAGGTTTTCAATCAATTCAAATGAGATATCATCTAAGGAACTCTCATCTCCAGGAAAAATTTTTTTAATTGTAGCACAACCTTCAAAACAGAAGAAGATCATTAATAATAATGCGACTTGACTATATTTTCTCATTTTTTTTCCAATAGTGTAACTTTAGATCATCACCATCAAACTTTGCATAGGTGAAAAAGCTGAGCCAATCACCTAGTATAACCAATTTACCACTTTTGAGCGATAATTCCTTTGCTTGGTGATAGTGACCTGTAATAAAATAATCATAGCCTTCTTTTAAACGATTATTAGCATGTGTTGCCATTTCATCTGCAATACGTTTATTATATTTATCTGAATGTTCATAATGCTCACCTTTTTTTGATACCCACCTACCAAATGCGTAACCAATAGTTGGATGAACCCATCTATATAACCATATAAANAAACGAGAACGAATTATTGCTCTTAATAAACGATATCCTCTATCCCAAGATAGATAGCCATCTCCATGAGTAACATAAAACTTTTTACCATTTGAATTAAATGATGTATCAGAAAAATAAGTTTTATCGAATAAAACTTCTGTGATGAAATCCTGAACCCAATAATCATGATTTCCAACGATATAGTGAACTTTTATACCCTTTTCTCGAATTTTTAAAATTTCATGGTAGAATGGTACAAATATTTTAGGAATTACATCCTTATACTCAAAATAAAAATCAAATAGATCTCCATTAATAACAAGAGTTCCTCCAGTATCACTGACGTGATGAAGGAATTGAAAAAGAATTTTTTGTCGCTCTGACTCAGAATTAGACTTTTTCAACATCAAGTGGATATCTGATATAAAATAGATAGGTAAATCCATAGTATCTAAACTAATAGTTTCTCGAGGGCCAGTCAATCCTGAAAGGGAAAATTAACATTTATTTTTTTTTTAACATTTTTTGTTGTTTAGCGTCGAATTTGAGGAACTATAAACTTAAATTCAGCGTTACATATATATGAAACAATTTCTTTTTATTATATCAATCCTTTTAGGAATCAATTTAAATGCACAGTCATTTGGTCAAAATAAAGTGCAATATAGAGATTTTGACTGGGACTATATTTCCTCTCCTAATTTCGATGTCTTTTATTATGGAGATGAGGTGGAGCTTGCTACATTTACAATGGAAGCCGCCACTGAAGCTTATGAACAGATAGCAAAACATCTTCGATGGAACTTGAAAAAACGTGTTTCAATAATTGTTTATCATTCTCATAATGAATTTCAACAGACTAATGTAGTTGGTGTTTACATGCAAGAAGGTATTGGAGGGGTAACNGAATTATATAAAAATCGAGTTGTTATGCCTTTTGAAGGAGATTATGCCAAGTTTAGACACGTGTTGCATCATGAATTAGTGCATGCTATGATAAACGATATGGTTTATGGTGGAAGAATGCAAAATGTTATATCGAATAATATTTCACTAATGCTTCCTTTATGGACAAATGAAGGCCTTGCCGAATATTTATCCATGAATTGGGATACAGAAGCAGATATGATTATTCGTGATTTAGCTATCAATGAAAGAATTCCTACTATAAGAGAACTAGAATACTTTTTAGCTTATAAAGGAGGTCAATCAGTCTGGAGATTTATTGCAACGAAGTATGGGCGGGAAAAAATTGGTGAAATTTTTCAATCGATGAAACGTTATGGAGATGCTCAAAAGGGATTTGAAAATGCAATAGGTATGGATTTTGAAGAGTTAACTGAACAATGGCATAAATATATTAAAAAAGAATATTACCCCGATGTTGAGGGGAGAGATGAAGTTAAAGATATAGCAAAACGATTAACTAACCACAAAAAAGNAGGCAACTTCTATAATGTATCACCAACNATTTCACCAGATGGTAGTCATATTGCAGTTCTTTCTGATCGTTCAGGTTATATGGATATTTATCTCTTAGATGCAATTTCTGGGAAAAAAGTAAAAAGGTTGATTAANGGAAATCGCTCGATTGATTTTGAAGAATTAAAATTTTTACANCCAGGCATTAGTTGGTCTCCTGATAGTAAGAAAATTGTGATTGCCGCTAAAGCTGGTTCTTCNGATGCACTTTATCTTATAGATATAGAAACAGGCAANCAGGAAAAAATTCCATTTCAATTGGATGGTGTTTTTACCGCTTCATGGAGTCCAGACGGNGATCAGTTAGCATTTGTTGGCAATGAGGGTGGAGCTAGCGATATTTATTTATATAATTTAGTTTCAAAAAAACTTGTTAATCTAACTGATGATGTNTTTTCAGATAGTGAGCCATCCTGGAATTCTGATGGAACTCAAATTGTTTTCGTTTCAGATAGAGATAAAATCGTAAATAAAAATGACATGTCTTCAAAAGGAATGTTTTATCATAATTATAATCAAAAAAATATTTATACTATTAATCTTGAATCAAAAANAATTAATCAGATTACTGACACTGAATACAATGAGAATTATCCAATATTTTCTAATACTAAAGACATCATTTTTTANACTGCAGACTATCAAGGTACTTGGAACTTATTCCGTCATGATATATCAACTGGTGAATCAGATGTTGTAACTAATTTATTAACNGGATTATTTCAATTGAGTTTAACGAANGATGATGGATCATTAGTGTTTTCTGGATATTCAGGACTAGGTTGGGATGTATATAGATTAAATAATCCATTAGAATTAAAANAGACANCTGTTGAACCAACAAACTATATTGCTAATCGCGAAATAAATGATAAAGAAGAACTAGTAGATTTAAGGAAACATAAGAGGAAGGGTACGCAAGCATTAACTAAGGATTTTTCAAATTACATTTTTGCTTGGGAATATGAAAATTATAATGAAAGAGATCTTGAACAAGAGCCTCTTACTATTAAACCAGATTCAGCATTGATTAACAACGATGGAGAATATATTCCACAGGCTTATAAAACAAAATTTAGTTTAGATGTAGCTCAAGGTAGTTACGGTTACAATAATGTTTTTGGACACCAAGGATTACTTGTTTTTTACTTTAGCGATCTTTTAGGTGATCACCAATTGTCTCTTGCTGTGGAGTCTCAAATATCACTAACAAATGGTGATTACTTTTTAAATTATGCTTATTTGAAAAATAGGTTGGATTATTACTTTACTCTTTTTCATCAAGCTGACTTCTTTTTTGTTGGTGGTTATTATAATCAATACGGTTTTCCTGTTGAACAGTCGGCAAGGATGCGACATTTTGGATTTGCTGCAGTAGCATCGCAACCATTTAATAGATTTAATCGTTTAGATGCGGGATTAGTTTTTCATAATTTAGATTATAAGTTATTTGAAATAAACTCCTTTGAAAACCGGAATACTATTATTGATGAAGATGGATTTATTTCTGTCAATCCAACATTAAGTTATATTTATGATAATTCAGTATTTGGTTTTACAGGGCCAATTGATGGATTTAGACAAAATACAACATTTGAATTAAGTCCAGCAATGGGGGATAAGGGATTATCTTACCAAAAATTAAAAGTGGATCTTAGAAAGTATCATATGATCAGTCGGGATTATTCATTGGCAGGTCGTTTATTTTTTGGAACAAGCACTGGGAAAAATCCTCAAAAATACTATTTAGGTGGTATGCAAAATTGGCTATTAGGTACTGGCAGTACTGATGGTGTTTATGATGGAGATACAAATGAATCAAGATGGCGAAATGTCATTCTTGATAGTCAAAATCAATCTCTTCTTCAGGACATATATTTTTCTGAATTTGCCTACCCATTACGAGGAGCAAGATTTTCTGAGAGGTTTGGTACAAATGTTTTATTAACAAATTTGGAATTTCGCTTCCCATTAATTCAATATTTGCAAATTGGTTTTCCATTTAAAATGACATTAGGAAATATTCTTGGACATGTATTTATGGACTTTGGAGCAGCTTGGGATGATAAGCGTGAATTCACTGACTTTGAATATCTTCAAGCAAAATATGGAAATAATCTTCCTGACAAGTTTTCTCCTTGGGTACGTTCAGTTGGCTATGGAATTAAATTGCCTATTTTTATGTTATGGAGGATTGAAGCAGCTTATGATTGGACTGACTCTGGTTTTGGCAAGCCTCAGTGGTATTTATCTATAGGGTATGATTGGTAAATAACTTTCTGTCCAATTAACTTGTTTCTAGTTATAGCCTAATGAAATTTCTATCCTATAAATGGCTAAAATGAAATCTAAAATTGTTTACCTTTGTTCAGCTTGTGGGAATGATCACCCAAAATGGAATGGTCAGTGTCCTTCTTGTAATGAATGGGGTACTCTAAGTGAGTATAAGGTTTCTAATAAAAAACAATTCCAAAAAAATGGAATAAAAAAAGATTCTCAAAAATTAGAAGATGTTCTAATTAAGGGAGAATCTAAAAGATTATCAGTTGGCATACCGGAGATGGACCGTGTTCTTGGTGGCGGGTTATTATCAGGAACATTGATTTTACTCGGAGGAAACCCAGGAATTGGAAAATCAACGCTTGCTCTTCAGATATTGCCATCTTTCGATCAAGCAGTACTTTATATTTCTGCAGAAGAAAGTGAATCTCAAGTAGGCCTTAGGGCACAACGATTAGGTGTGAACTCTACAAACCTCCATTTATCATCGGAAAATAATATTGATTCTATTTTAAATCAGATATCAATAGTGCATCCAAAATTAGTTGTTATTGATTCAATTCAGACAGTTTTTAATGATGAATTAGATTCATTGCCTGGATCAGTTTCGCAAATTAGAGAATGTGGACAAAGATTACTACAATTAGCAAAACAAGACAATATTTCAGTAATTATTATTGGTCATGTAACTAAAGAAGGTATAATTGCTGGTCCAAAAATGTTAGAACATATGGTTGATACAGTGCTTTATTTAGAGGGAGATGATAGGTATGATCATCGAATTTTACGTTCTGCAAAAAATAGATTTGGGACAACTAATGAGGTTGGGATCTTCCAAATGGAAGAAAAAGGATTAATTGAGGTCAATAATCCATCAGAATTATTTCTTTCAGAACGTCAAAATGATATTACTGGATCTGTAATATTTTCTTCATTGGAAGGTAGCCGTCCTATCTTAGTAGAGATTCAGGCTTTAGTTTCAAATGCAAACTTTGGAACACCACAGCGTAATGTGAATGGATTTGATTATAAACGACTTGCTATGTTGCTCGCAGTTTTAGAAAAGAGGTTAGGAATTTTAATGGGTACAAAAGATGTATTTATTAATTTAGTTGGAGGATTAAAAGTGAATGATCCCGCTGCTGATTTATCAGTAATAAGTGCTGTTGCATCAAGTGCAAATAATAAATTGATTTCAGATTCAGTGGTTTTAATTGGCGAAGTTGGTTTAGGAGGTGAAGTCCGTTCAGTCAATGGTTTAAATGTGAGGATCAAGGAAGCTGAATCATTAGGGTTTAAACATGTAATTGCTCCAATATCTAGTGTTAATCGAATAAAAAAAGATTCAAAAAAAATAAAAGTCACTGGTGTTTCTAATGTAAATGAAGCTTTTAAAAAATTATTTTAATGGAATTCTCAATAGCTTTCAGAGATCAGATCTCTTCTGCTCGAAGTGGACTCCTTAAAACACAAAACAGTGAAATTAAAACTCCAGTTTTTATGCCTGTTGCAACCCAAGGCTCTGTTAAAACTATTGACCCTGAGGTTCTGCATCATTTAAATAGTCAGATTATTTTAGGTAACACATATCATTTATATCTTCGTCCTGGACATGATATTATTCATAGGGCTGGGGGATTACATTCATTTATGAATTGGGACAATTCTATATTAACTGATAGTGGGGGATTTCAGATTTTTTCTCTAGCAAGGTTAAATAATATATCAGATGATGGTGTTCACTTCCAATCTCACTTAGATGGCAGTAAGCATTTTCTTACTCCAGAATTATCGATGGAAATACAAAGAAATTTGGGGTCCGATATTATTATGGCTTTTGATGAATGTCCTGATGGGAAAGCAGATAAAATATTAATTGATAAAGCAGTGAAAAGAAGTACGCTATGGTTTAATCGATGTNAAAAGTATTTGAATGANAACAANCCNCTTTATGANTGGGNNCAAACACTTTTNCCAATTATTCANGGAGGAGTTTTNCNNNAATTAAGNAAGCAAAGCGTAAATGAANTTGTACNATCNTCTAATTGTGGAATTGCGATTGGTGGACTAGCTGTGGGAGAAGAAAAAAGTGCGATGAATGATATTGTTTCTNTGATGGATGAATTATTACCAAAGGATCAACCGCGTTACCTTATGGGAGTAGGTAGACCAACTGACTTAGTTCAATCTGTTAAATCAGGGGTCGATATGTTTGATTGCGTTTTACCAACACGTAATGCTCGTAATGGTCAATTATTTACAAGTGTTGGAATAATAAATATTGGGAATAACAAACATAAAGAATCCTTTGAGCCTATAGATCCAGATTGCAAATGTTATACCTGCAAAAATTTTTCTAAGGCCTATTTACGACATTTATTTAATATTAAAGAAATGGTTGCTTTTCGTTTGGCCACCATTCATAATTTGACCTATTATATGACACTAATGAAAACAATAAGAAAAAATATTGAATTAGGAATTTTTTCAAAATGGTCTGATTCTTTTCTATCTCAAATGACACAATACAAAGGTATGTGATTTGTATTTAATTAAATCTATTTTACTCTATACAAGTTTATTAACTAGTAACTATGAGATTAGTTTTGTTCGATTCTATGCAAATGAAAGTGACTATATCTCAGATATAAGATTACTAGCAACTCAAAGATTTGCTCAATCCCATATGCAAGTATTCTATAATGATCAAAAAATACCACAAATTAAAGAATGGTTAGATGACAAAGGTGAAACAATAAAATGGGAAGTTTTAGATTATAAAGAAAAAAGATTGATTAGAAGATATTTTTTGAATATCGATCAAAAACCTGATAGTTTAATTCAGTTTGGTCAAGATGAACCTTGGTCACAGGAGTTTCGCAAATCTTATGACAAAAGTAATAGACAATACTATGAAGGACAGGAATCAAAATTTATTTTAAATGAATCGAGTCAAATTGATTTGATCCAGTTTACTAATGTTCAAGGAAAATTGTATGGTGAGATTGATTTCATTTATAATCATTTGGGTTTATTAATAGGAGAGGTTTGGCGTGAATTACCAAGCCAAAAAATTGTTAGACGCTTTGCTTATTCTATAGATATGTTAACAATGAAAAAAGAAATTTGGGAGTATGATAAAAATGGTCAAGAAGTGAGTTATGTTGTTTTAATTCAGCCTCCTGCTGATGAATTATATAAGACATTACCCCCTAGGTTTGGGAATAGGCTAGATGAAATTTCAGTACTTTTAGAAGATATTAGATCGAGAGATATCAAAATTCCTTTTGATGTATTTATTCCAAAAACTGATTATGATTTAATGATTTTAACAAATAATGATAGTTTAATGGTTGAAATTATAGAATTAGGGCAGCAAAAAGTCACGTTTAAAATTATAGGTGAATCTGATCAATTAACCATGCCAAAAATTAGAGTAAAATCTATCACTTCAAAGTATGGTGAGAGAATTTTCCCCTAATCTTGCATCAGGGCACTTGTAGTAGGTAAATTGATTAGTAGTAACCACATACCTAATAATAATTGAATGAAAATAATTAACTCTTTAATACTTATTGGTTTCTTTTTATTTCAGACTCTCTGGTCTCAATCCTATCCGCCTCCTACTAATTTGATAACAATACCTTCTGCAGGAACGTTAGTACGGGGTAGCTATGCGCTACAAATGCGTGTTCAAAAGGCTGGAGGGCTGACAACTTCACTAAGTGTAGGTATTACAGACCGTTTCCAATTTGGATTATCTTTTGGTTCAGCAAATCTCATTGGAGATGATAGTTTGATTTGGCATCCTAGACCTGAAGCAAATTTAAAATACAGATTGATAGATGAAACTGAATCATTTCCTGGTCTTTCTATTGGATTAGATACTCAAGGACAGGGGAAATTTCACAGTGCAGATTCATTAATGAGATACGATGTAAAGGCTATGGGAATGTATATTTCTACTAGTAAAAATTGGATAACTCCCTTGGGAAATCTTGGATTCCATATGGGATCTAATTATAATTTTACTGAAATAAATGATGGTGATGATGACATAAATTACTTTTTTGGTTTTGATATGGAATTCAATCCAGAATTATCATTCATTTTAGAATATAATGCTGCACTAAATGAAAACGATATGACAGCAAAGAATATGGCTATTAATCGAGGAGGATACTTGAATGCTGCTATTCGATGGACTTTTGTTGAGCATCTNCATATTGAAATGAATTTTAATAATTTATTATTTGATGAAGATCAAGTCGACTATTTTAATCGTGAATTAAAGATAACCTATATTGAATACTTCTAAGTTGGATATTTTTTTTATCAGTTAATGTCCAACCTNAAAGAAAGTAAAATTTCATCAAAAAAAATCTTTTCAGGAAAACTGATNAATTTATTTTTTGATAAAGTTAAACTTCCAAATGGAAAAACTNGNACAAGAGAATGGATTGATCATCCTGGTGCTGTTTGTATAATCCCAATTTTGCCAAATGGNAATATTTGTTTTATTCGCCAATTTAGATATGGNCCNAGAAAAGAGTTNATAGAAATTCCTGCNGGAAAATTAGACCANGGAGAGGATNCTTTGGACTGTGCTCATAGGGAGCTAGAAGAGGAAATNGGATACAAAAGTAATAAAATCACCTTTTTAACAAATATTTATCCAGCAATTGGGTTTTCNAATGAAAAAATGTGGATGTATTTNGCTGAAGATCTTCAATTNTCANANAAAAAACTTGATGAAGATGAATTNTTAGAAGTTTNNCCNTTATCTATTNAAAAAGCTATNGACTTNATTTATCAAGGGAAAATNACAGATGTAAAAACTATTATNGGTATTTTTTGGTTAGANAAATTTTTAAGTNATAATAATNAGATATGAAAAAANACTTTTCAGATNAAATTAAAACACNTGCNATTGANCTTGGTTTTGAAAAAGTTGGAATTTCAAGAGCTGAGNCAATATCTAAAGAAAAANAAAATTTAGAANCATGGATAAATNATAATGGNCATGCATCAATGGAATGGNTAGNNAAAAGAAAAAANGAAAGGGGAGATATACATTCATANTTTCCAGNTGCAAAATCAGTAATATCNGTTGGAATGAATTATTANAATGGNATGAATCAATCTNATTTAAACTCTGATTATAAATTTAGTAATTATGCTTGGGGAGATGATTACCATGAGGTACTTAAGGTTCGATTGATTTCACTTCTGGAATGGGTTAAAGTAAAATATCCTAATGTAAAAGGCTTAGCTTGTGTGGACACTTCACCTTTGATGGAAAAAGTTTGGGCTCAAAAAGCAGGTCTAGGCTGGCAAGGTAAGCATACAAATTTGATCACTAAAGATTATGGGAGTTGGTTATTTTTAGGTGAATTGGTTATAGACATGGAACTTCATTATGATTTGCCATTTGAAGAGGATTTGTGCGGTACTTGTATGTCTTGTATTGAAGCTTGCCCAACTCAAGCGCTTACTGAATATAAAATTCATTCAGAAAAATGCATTTCATATAAAACAATAGAATGCCGAGATGAGTTTTTTGAAGATGATACCCAGCTTGACAATTGGATTTACGGTTGTGATATATGTCAAGAGGTATGCCCTTGGAATCTAAAGTTTAATCAAGTGAATCCAAAAGACGACTTTAATCCTAGGGAAGAAATACTGAGTTGGAAAAATATTGATTGGGAGAATTTAAATGAATCAATATTTAAAAAAGTATTTAAAGGGTCTGCTGCGAAACGAGCAAAGTTTTCAGGATTAAAACGAAATGTAATAAAAAACTCAAAGCAAAGGAGTCCTAAATGAAAAAAGTAGGAGTGCTACTATCAGGTTGTGGATTTAATGATGGTGCGGAAATTCATGAATCAGTATTAACAATGTTGTTTTTAGATAAATCCGGTGCTGAAATGATATTAATGGCGCCAAATATTGACCAAATGCATGTAATTAATCACTATACTGGTCAGGAAATGGAAGAGTATCGTAATGTACTAGTAGAGTCATCTAGAATTGCCCGAGGTGAAATAAAAGATATGGCCGAGGTTACAGGGAATGATTTAGATGCATTAATTATTCCTGGCGGATTTGGGGTTGCAAAAAATTTATCTGACTATGCTATGGCAGGCTCCGATTGCTCTGTTAACCCTGATGTTTATAGATTAATTGCAGAATTAAGAGTAATGGAGAAACCTATTGGGGCTATATGTATCGCGCCAGTGATGATGGCAAAAATATTAGGGGAACAAGAAGAATCTGCAAATATGACAATTGGATATGATGAAACTACATCTACAGATATTTTATCTATGGGTAGTAAGCATGTTGAATGCCCTGTTTCAGAAATGATTATTGATAAAGAAAAGAAAATTGTTACTACACCAGCATATATGGAAGCCAAGTCTATCAAAGAAGCTGCAGACGGAATTGAAAAATTAATAAATCAAATATTATCAATGATTTAATGAAAAAAATTGCTAAAGTNNATGAAATTCCATCTGGNAAAAGTAAGCTTGTTATGGTGGATNATANACCNGTAGCNATATTTAATATAAATGGAAAAATATTTGCTTGGGACAANCGCTGNCCNCATCGAGGCGCCTCATTATCAGATGGGAATATATCTGATTCAGTAATNCAATGTAGGTACCATTTGTGGAAATTTGATGTAAATAAAGCCTGTTCTATTTCTAATCCATCNATAAAAGTTCAGACTTATAAAATAGAAATAAATAATGGGGATATATTTATTTAATTATTGAGGTATTATTATGAGAATTTTCTATTTAAGTAAAATCGTGTTTCTCTTTTTTTTAAATTTCGTTTTCTTAGTTCAAGCTAAAGCCCAAGAAGATGCTATCGAAAATTCATTAACTGCGTTAATTGATTCAGCAAGCGAGATTAGGGTTACAACTAAAAACAAAAAAGAGTATAGTGAGGCTGTAAGACAATATAAAGATATTTTATCTAGCGCTCGATCAATACAATATGAAACTTTGAGCTTAAATGATCAAGTTGATTATGATCTATTAATATCACACGTTAAAACCAAAATATTTGAATATGAAACGATTAAACTATATACATTACATCCTGTATCGTACTTTGTATTGGGAAGAACCAACAGTTTGTTCACACGTCCAGGTGCTATCGCTGATAGGGGTGTCAGGGAAGCAATAAAAGAACTAGATCGATTACCAGAAATACTATCTAACGCTAAAGAGAATTTGAGTAATCCAGCTAGAGTTTGGACTCAAAATGCAATTTATCAAGCTTATTATGCTGGGGTGTTATTAAATGATTCCATACCGATGGCTCGCGTTGATGACCCAAAACTTAAAAGAGAATTAATTCAAGCTGCAAAAAAAGCCTCAAGGTCTGTTAAAAGTTTTGAAAACTGGCTTGAAAAAGATCTTTTAAAAAGATCAAACCGTTCACCTAGCTGGAAACCTGAAGAGATAGAGTTCTATCAATTTACTCATGAACATTTAGATGAATTTGGTGTGGATAAAATGTTAGAAATAGCTCTCAAAGACGAAATTGTCACTCGTAAAGAAATGGAATCATTGGCTAAATTAATTCATCCCAGTGGAGATTTAAAAACTGTTTGGGAGAAGATGAAGGACGAAGCTCCTCCTTGGGATGGAGTATTACCAATGGCCCAAAGTTTTGTAGATATTGCAAGTAGTTGGTTGATGAATGAAGGAGATCATGTTGTTACCATACCTGCTTATGTTGATTATGGTGCAATGATCACAGCGCCAATGGGAAGAAGAGCTCTTTCTTTTGGAGGTGCAACTATTGGCCCAACTATTGCTGGACGTCAATCAGGATATTATATACTTACACCACTTGAAAATAGACTGAGCAAAAAAGAAAAAGCGAGTAGAATTCGTTCTTATAATCCATACTGGACCAATGTGATATCGTACCATGAATGGTTAGGGCATAATGTGCAAAAAGCTTCTGCCAATGAAAATGTTACTAGAAAAATGAGACAGTTATTCCGTAGTGCATATTTCAGCCAATCGTGGTCATTTTATTTAGAAAAACTTTTAGAGGATGAAGGTTTTTTTAAAGATAGATTTGATTATCAATCATCATTAAAACATCAAATGGCTAGGTTGCAAATGAGAATGTGGCGCATTCAAAGGATTATTACAAAACTTAAAATGGCGAAAGGTGAGATGAGTTTCGATCAAGCTGTTCAAGCTTATATTGATAAGATAGGAATGGAGCCTACAAATGCATTTATTGAAGTTCAGCGCGATTCACAAACTCCATCACCCCCTGGAAGAGAAATAATTGGTGAAATTGTGATATTGCAATTAAGAGAGGAATATGAACGACGATTAGGAAATCATTATTCTCTTAAACGATTTAATGATAATTTGCTGACTTATGGTGATCTTCCATTTAAACAAATCAGAAGATTGATGTTTAATGATTAGCTTGTGCCAATAAAGTGATAGATTCTATCCTGCATAGCAAAAAAGCCTCATTTGAGGTTTTTTTGCTATAAGTATTTTTTACAATCCTGTTTCTTTAACAGTGTTTTTTACTGCTTCTAATGTATTATTTAAAGCTAATTTTTCTTCGTCTTTTAAATCAAATTCAAGAATTTTTTCTACTCCTCCTGAGCCAATAACAGTTGGAACTCCAATAAAGTATCCATCAATACCAAACTCACCTTCACATAGAGAAGCACATGGGATAACACGTTTTTTATCTTTCAAATATGATTCAGCCATTTCAATAGCAGATTGAGCTGGTGCATAATACGCAGATCCATTACCAAATAATTTGACGATTTCCCCACCAGCAAATCTTGTTCGATCAACAATTTCTTCTAAGCGTTCTGGTGGAATTAATTCTTCTAAAGGAACTCCACCAACTGTTGCTAAGCGAGTAATTGGCACCATGGTATCACCATGTCCTCCAAGAACCATACAGGTTATATCCTGTACAGAGCAACCAGTCTCCATTGAAATAAATGTTCTAAATCTTGAACTATCTAAGGCCCCTGCCATTCCAACTACTTTATGTTTACTAAAGCCAGACATTT
>PASX01000055.1 GCA_002713455.1 Fidelibacterota bacterium | reverse complement strand
TTTACCACTACTAACCTTTAACTTAATTTTATATTGTTCGAGAAAATGTTTCATGTAGTTTCAAATTATAGATGATTCAACAGATTCACACAGAATGTGCTCTACCATCAAATGACCTTCTTGAATCCGCTGGGTATCGTCAGAAGGAATACAAATATTAATATTCCCAGAATTAGCCATATTNCCTCCTGATTTNCCAGTCANAACAATCACTCGAATCCTTTTTTCCTTAGCCGTCTCAATTGCACGAATAACATTTTTAGAATTTCCACTTGTAGATATAGCAATTAAAACATCACCTTTATTCCCAATTGCTTCAATTTGTCTAGAAAAAATTGTTTCATAATCTGTGTCATTTGACCATGCTGTTATGAATGAAGTATCAGTTGTAAGTGCTAATGAAGCAATTGCAGGTCTATCATGACTGCGAAGTCCGCCCATTAATTCCGCAGCCATATGTTGAGCATCCGCAGCAGATCCACCATTTCCACACCAAAGAATTTTATTCCCNTCTTTCACAGCTTTTATCANNANTTCTGAAGCAGATTCAATATCATTAACGCAATTTTNCAAAATCTTAGTTTTAACATCAATAGAATCNNTTATTATTTGNTTAAAATCTAACATCAGTTTAATAACTCAGAATATTGATTAGCATTTAATANTCCATCTATATCTTTTTCATTAAATTCAGAAATTTTTACTATCCACCCTTCNCCATANGCATCCGAATTAACNAACTCAGGGCTATCTTCAAGAGAATCATTGATTTCAATGATTTTTCCTGATANTGGGGCAAATAAATCAGCAACAGTTTTGACGGCTTCAATAGTTCCAAAAGGTTCATCCTTTAAAACTGACTGATCTTTATTTGGGAATTCAATAAATATAATATCACCTAATTCTCCTTGTGCATGATCCGTAATTCCTACAGTAATTATGTTATTCTCAATTTTTACCCACTCATGCTCTTTCGTATATTTTAAATTGTCAGGTATATTCACTTTTTTAAATCCTTTTGTTTATAATTAAAACTTTCCAAAAAACTTGTATCAAAATCACCCTNTCTAAACTTTTTATTTTTCATAATAGCTTGATGAAATGGAATAGTTGTTTTTGGACCTTCAATGATTGTTTCTTCAAGCGCTCTTTCCATTCTATTGATGGCCGATTCACGATTAGGAGAATGAACAATTAATTTACCAATAAGAGAATCATAATTAGACGGTATNTGGTATCCAGCATAAGCATGTGAATCGATTCTAACCCCTTTACCNCCAGGCATATGAAAACTTTCAATTTTCATTGGAGATGGAGCAAAATTCATATCTGGATCTTCTGCGTTAATCCTACATTCTATTGAATGACCTCGAAGCTTCATATCATATAAATAATCAGGGAANTTNTCACCTGCATGAGTAAGTACCTGCCATTTAATTAGATCAGCNCCAGTAACCATTTCTGTTATNGGGTGTTCTACTTGAATTCGAGTATTCATTTCCATAAAGAANAAATCTTTATTTTTATCTAAAAGAAATTCAACTGTCCCAACACCAACATAGTTAACTGCTTTTGCTCCAGCAACCGCAGCTTCACCCATTTGCTTACGTAAAGCTTCATCGACAGCAACAGAAGGAGATTCTTCAATAAGTTTTTGATGCCTACGTTGAATTGANCATTCACGCTCACCTAGACTAACAGCATTNCCATGATCATCAGCTAATATTTGAATTTCTATATGACGCGGTTCTTCAATAAATTTTTCAATATATAAGTCTCCATTATTAAAAGCATTCTTAGCTTCTCCACTTGCNGTTGAATAAGCATGCTCTAATTCGCTTTCCTTATTTACTAAACGCATACCTCTTCCCCCTCCNCCAGCTGACGCTTTAAGCATAACTGGATAACCTATTTTAGATGCTATTTCGCTTGCTTCATTTACACTATTAAGGATACCCTCATTGCCCGGAATAATTGGCAGCCCCGCTGACTTCATAGTTTTCTTTGCCTGAGCTTTATCACCCATGGCATTAATAATATCTCCAGTTGGCCCAATAAATGAGAACCCATTTTCCTTACAAATATTTGAAAAATCAGCGTTTTCAGCTAAAAACCCATAACCAGGATGAATAGCATCTGCATTAGTGATTTCTCCTGCTGAAATAATATTAGGTATATTTAGATANGAATCTCTACTNTCAGGAGGNCCNATACATATTGCTTCATCTGCAAATTTTACATGAAGAGAATCTTTGTCTACAGTAGAATAAACTGCTACAGACTTTAATCCTAATTCATGGCAAGCTCTTATTACTCGCAGGGCAATCTCACCACGGTTAGCAATGAGTATCTTTTTATACATTATTTTTTATGAAGCTTCTATAATAAAAAGGGGCTGATTAAATTCAACAGGNCTGCCATTCTCAACAATAACTTCTTTTATTACACCACTTTTTTCAGATTCAATTTCATTCATTATTTTCATTGCTTCAATTATACACAAAGTATCCCCNTTTGATACTGTGTCACCAGGCTTAATGAATGGATCTGCCTCTGGAGAAGAAGCAGAATAGAATGTCCCTGGCATTGGTGATAAAATTGACTCACCATTAGAATCAGATTTTTCAGAGCTAATTTCTTCTTCAGCAGGCTCAGATGATTTTACTTGAACAGGTTTAGCTTGAATAGATTCACCATCATAATTTGGAACTGCTGATTTTACAACTCTAAATCTTCTACCCCAAAAAGTTACATCTATTTCGTTAACATCGCTATTATCTAACAAATAGATTATTTCTTTAATTTTATCTTGCCACATTTATTTCTCTTTAATTATTTATGTATAACCCTAGAAACTACGATTAAGATTTTACTCGTTCAATATATTCTCCTGAACGTGTATCAATTTTTANTTGTTCNCCTTCATCAATAAATAAAGGAACTTGGAGGGTGTAATTAGTTTCTACTGTTGCCGGCTTTGTAGCTCCCGTTGCCGTATTCCCTTTAACTCCCGGTTCAGTATCTTCGACTTTCAAAATAACATGAGATGGCAAACGAATATCTAAAACTTCATCACCATCAAATAATAAATCAACATTCGCGCCACTTTTTAGGTAGTTTTTAGATTTTTCAACTTTATTATTGGAAACATTAAATTGATCATAAGTCATGTTATCCATAAACACATGTGAATTGCCATCATCATAAAGAAATTGCATTTCTTTTGCTTCTATTTTNAAAAATTCTAATTTTATTCCAGAATTAAATGTTTCATCAATTATTTTACCTGTCGCAATATCTTTTAACTTGGTTCGAACAAAAGCAGGACCTTTACCAGGCTTAACATGTAAGAATTCCATAACCTTCATTCTTTTACCTTTATGTAAAATTACTGAACCATTTTTTATATCAGAAGTATTTGCCATTNTTTACCTATTTTANATCAANNAATTTAAAACCAGAAATTTTTNTATTCTAATCCAATAAAAGAAGGTTTCCACAAATTGACCGTATTTTTAACAAAATTTATAGAATCTTCTAAATCAGAATGACACTTCTTTTTATTATTGTAATATTTTGCATATTTAACCATATCGGCATTGGTNAATATTTTTATATAAGATTCAATTTTCTTATCATCGTAAGGAAAAAATTTTCTATTTATTCGAATATCTTCAGTTGTCATTTCTAAAGTGCGAATATATAAACTATTTTCAGTGTATTCTCTAAGAATATGAGACAATTCAACGTAAAAATCTTTAATAGCTCCATTATCACTTAATTCAAATTTTGCTAGAGAATCTAATTTTTTTAATGCTACTAAATCGGGATTATCAATAAAGATAGGTTTATCTTCTAATCTGATGATAGACTTTTTACGTGTCTTTGAAATGAAAACTAATGCTACTAAGATACAAATCATAATCAATAACAAAATTATATTTTTCCATGGTAGTGGTATTTTTACTGGGACAGGATCTTTTATTGGCATTACCTCGCCTTTTGCTTGTAAAAATGTCGGATCTTTCTCAGATATCGATACCACATTCATAATCAATGAGTCAGAAATCAAATTATAGCTAAAAGAGCTGTCATCATTTAATATTGTTATAGGAAATCCTGGAATAACCACTTTTCCTGTATCCCAAAAAACTAGCATAATTTCACCTGACTTTGCTTTGTCAGTTCTTAAACCATTTAAAGAATTTGAACGTACCTCTAAAGGGTCATTTACTAACCAATCAGAAAATTCAATAATCTTATTAGCAGGTAAATTAATATCAACAAAATAAGATACAGGAGAACCTATTGTAGTATAATTAGTATCTAATGAGACAACCATTTCTACAGAGTTAATATTATCATGTTGAGTACACGAAGTAAAAATGATTAGAAATATATAAAATAATTTTTTCAAACTATTTAATATCGTTTTTCTCTTTTTCTAAAATAGTTCATTAATGGATCAACATAATCTTTATCAGTTCTAACATTAATTACGTCAAATTGATTTCGACTACATCTTAAATAAAAATGATCCCATTTTTCTTGAATTTGTTTATTTAATAAAGATCGATCATTCTTTGACGATACATCCACCCATAGTCTATCACCAGATTCCGGATCATTAACCTTAATTAGCCCCAGATTTGGGATTGTATTTTCCGCTGGATCTAAAATTCTAATTCCAATCATATCATGTTTACTATTTGCCAATTTTAATGATTTCCAATATCCTTTATCTAAAAAGTCTGATATTAGGAAAACGACTGATTTTCGTTTTGCTACNCCCATTAAAAAATCAAGCGCTGATTGAATTGAAGTTCCTGTTCTTAAAGGTTCATTGTAAAGAACTTCTCTAATTACTCTAAGGATATGCGATTTATCTTTTTTTGGGGCAATATATTTTTCAACATTATCGCTAAAAAGTATAAGGCCTACTTTATCTTGATTTTTNATTGCTGAAAAACCAAGTACCGCNGCAAGCTCAGCTGCAAGCTCAGATTTAAATTGATTAATTGTACCAAAATTACCCGATTGGCTCACGTCAACCAACAAATAGACAGTTAATTCACGTTCTTCTTCAAAAATTTTAACGAATGGGGTANTATTTCTTGCTGTNACATTCCAATCTATCATCCGAATATCATCACCAGCAACATACTCNCGAACTTCTGAGAATGTCATACCTCTTCCTTTGAAAATAGAGTGATACTCTCCTCCGAATAAGTCGTTTACTAANCCTTTTGTTCGAATTTCAATATGACGAACTTTTTTAAGTATCTCTTTTGGAATCATGATTAAACCATTATCAAAATTAGTTAACTAAATGATCTATAATGTACNNGTGATCCCTAGGGAATCTCTATAGATTCAAAAAGTCNCTGAATAACATCGTAGGATGTTAATTCTTCTGCTTCTGCTTCGTATGTTAAAATAATGCGATGACAAAGCACTTCCTGTCCAATATATCTAATATCTTCAGGAGTAATATATCCTCTATGTTCTAAAAATGCCCTAGCCTTTGCAGCAAGAATTAAATTTATAGTTGCACGAGGACTTGCACCAAATTGAATAAGTTGCGATAAATCATCTAAATTATAATTTTCTGGATTTCTTGTAGCAAAAACTAAATTTAAAACATAATCTTCAACTTTTTCATCAACATAAATTTCATTTATCGTAGATTGAGCTTTAATTATATCACGAGGCTTAATACTTGATTTTATTGGGTCAATATCTCCCGTTATTGCAGATTGCCTCAGGATTATTCTTTCTTCATCAATTTGAGGATAATCAACTTTTAGCTTTAACATAAATCTATCAACCTGTGCTTCTGGAAGCGGATAAGTCCCTTCTTGCTCTATCGGGTTCTGTGTTGCTAAAACCAAAAAAGGACTATCTAATTTATATGTTTCTTCTCCTATCGTGACTTGTCTCTCCTGCATTGCTTCAAGTAAGGCACTTTGAACCTTAGATGGAGCACGATTTATTTCATCAGCAAGTATTATATTTGAGAATATTGGCCCTTTTCTTGTTTCGAAAGAACCTTTTTTCTGATTGAAAATTAAAGTTCCTAATAAATCAGCTGGGAGCATATCAGGAGTAAATTGAATTCTTTGAAATTTAGTTGCAATTGACTGAGCAAGAGAGTTAACCATAAGAGTTTTCGCTAAACCTGGCACTCCTTCGAGTAGAATATGTCCATTCGCAAGTAAACCAATTAATATTTTATCTATTAATTCATTTTGGCCGACAATTACTTCACTAATTGATTTTTTCAATGATTCAACAAAAATTGATTCTTTAGCTATTTGATCATTTATTTTCGATAAACTGAATTTTGGCATTTTTTTTTACTTCGTTAAGTGTTTAAGAGTAGGAATTTCTTTAATATCCAAACCAAGATATTTTAATTCAAAAGAAACGGACTCGGCTAGTTCATGATTTGAATATTCCTCTAAAAATTCCGAATAGTAAGTTTTTGCAAAATCATAGTCTGATAGCATATTTGCATATATAAATCCTTGCATAAATAAGGCAAATGGAACTTTACTGCTATTTGGAAAGTTATTTTTTAACTTTTCATATTCTTCAATTGATTTTGAAAAGTCTCTAAGATCTCGATAATAAATTTCAGCAATTAGATATTGGGCTTCAGATGCTTTTTCATGCTCAGTAAACTTAGAAATTAGTTGTTTGAGTATAATTATAGATTCTTTAGGCTCACCATTATTTCGCTTTCTTTCAGCGTCTAAAAAAAGTTCATCAGCTGACTTAAATATACTGCATCCTATTAATGTCAGTAACAGAATATTTTTGGGAATATTTTTTATTTTTATCACAATAATGACTTAAAAAATTGAGAAAGAATTTAGATGAATTTTTTTCTACAACAACTGGATTTCTATTTTACAAATGGCAGTGTCAAATTGTTCCAAAATTCAAAATGCATGGAGAAAACCAAACTGAAACTGTTTTATTCTTTTATCATCTATACTTTCTCCATATTCAATTCGTACAGGACCAAATGGTAAATTAAATGTTATTCCAATTCCTCGATTCCATTGCAAATCACTTTGTTTTATTTTAGATAATTTATCATCAATGTATCCACCATCATAAAAGATTACTGCTCCCATATTCCAAAATAATGGAAATCTTAATTCCCAATTGGTAAGAATTTTAGCCTCTTTACCTAAAGGCATTTTAGTTTTATCATCTTCTAAAAACCTAAGTGGCTTCCACGCTCTTAAACTATTACTACCACCTAAATAAAATTTTTCATATAGAATCATCTCATTAGCATCATAATCAGCTTTCCATCCCAAAATCATTCCTGCATTTATTCTACCAGCAATGGTAATATTTTTCATCAGTGGTAAATATTGACGCAAATCAATATTGTATTTTGAATATGTTCTATTACCACCTAAAGGTCCCCCGTATGCATCTAGTTGTAAAATAAATACATTTCCATACTTTGGATAAATTGGATTATCTCGATTGTCTTGATAAAGGTGTATTTTAAATTTTCGCTGCTCGATCTGATCTAAATCATTAAATGATTCAGGTTGATCAAATAATTCAAATTTTAATCCAATATCTAAGAATGATCTTTGACGATTCCATCGAAAAATATTTGAATATTGCAAACCGAACCGTCTTACGTAAGGACCATCTTCATTATCAAAAGTTTTAAACTGTTGATAAAATAATTTAATTTGTATTGGAAGTCTTAAATTGAATGGCCTATGATTATAAAATTTCATGTCACTATTGAATCGGGGATAAACAAATCCCTCTTCGGTTGGCATTACAACAGATCCAGTCGCATCAAATCTATTTTTTGACCCTAAGATCATTCTATCTGTCCAGCGAATTGATCCCCCAACTCCAATCAAGGAATTTATTCCAGGAACAGCTTCTATATCAGAATACCCAAAATCTATTTCTTGGCTCCCTCTATTTTGAAATTCCCTTACCCTAACTTCTATATTAACTAAACTATCTACATTTGAAGGATGGGCAACTAAATTAATTGAAGAAAAAAACCCAGTTTGAAGCAATTTGCGTTTTGTTTTATCCATAAGACTTTTCTTAAATAAATCTCCATCTTTAAATATATATTCATTCTTAATATAAATTGAATCAATCCTTTCCATACCAGTTACCCAAGACTTATTTATATACACATCATCTCCTTCATTAATATTCACTATAATATTTACAGAATCTGCTATGTCTTGTTCTAAATCAAATATAACATTAAGCTTTCCTATCTCTTGAAATTCCTCATCAACAAATGCAAGATTAGTATTGATTTGAACTGGGTTATATGGATGACCTTCTTTTAAACCAAGAATCGATAATAATGTTTTTTCTTTAATTGACTCTAAACCATTAAATTTTACTTTATTCAAAAAATATCTTTTCCCTTCATCTACAATAAAAAATACATCTATTCCATTTGTTGAAACTGGAGAAATAGAAAAAGAGTCTTTTACTGTAGCCTCTAAAAAACCTTCAGAATGGTAATAATTTTTTAATGATATTGCATCTAATTTTAATAACCTGCGATCAAATGAAGGTTTTGAAAAAAGTAAGATATTAGATGGTTTTAATTCTATCTGATTAAATAATGAAGAACTGTTGATTTTTTCATTCCCGACAAAAAACACTTTATTCACAAAACGGTCATCGTTAGATTGAGAGTATAAAGTAATATTGACAGTAAAGACTGCCATAATCAGGATTATTCTTTTCATTTATTTAGTTTAGTATACGCGACGAACACGGAACTTCATCTGCACTTGTCCCGTTTCATCCACATTTCCAATAACTGAGAAATTAGGATTTAATTTATATTCAACACCTACCTTGTTTTTATAGGCAGCTTCAAGTGAAAAAGAGCGCCTATAACTTAAACTAAAGTTTTTATTCACTTTTGCNCTAATACTAAACTCTTCACCTTGACCNGGGTTAATCAATTCNGAAGTTCCTGAAATTTCAACATCTTCAATTAATCCNGTTGACTTAAGGCCTGTTGANTTAAAGAAATTTCTTTCAAGTTCACGCTCTAGATATGCTCCTAGAATTGTTTGAGCNTGAGTTCCAAGGCCTTCTGTAGTAAACCCCTCTTCTGCAACACGAGTGTTGAATGTTAGTAATTGAAGAATATCGCTTTCAGTATAACCTTTATCGCTATCGAATGTCCATTCTGGATTATCAAATGCTCCAAATACACCTAACATTATTTTAGCATCTCCAATTTGTGTAGATGCTGTTAATTCAAGAAAGGGATTGAATCCTTCGCCGTCAAGCGTCATTGACCCATTCAAATCTTCAAACACATCACCTAAATAATAGTAAATTTTNCCTTCAATAAAATTAATCTCACCTGAATAATTCCAATCACTTTCAAACTGTCTTGACATANCCAGTTCTCCAGCTACTTTTGCATCAATTTGAGAATTTCTAATAGAAAATGAATCTTCAATCGGAAATCGGATATTATAATTAGTTGTTGTTCTACCTTTTTCTTCAGCTAACTCGACAGTTTCATCACTGCTAAATTCCTTATAAATAGCACCATTTTTTGCTGTGACAGTGCCAACTATATTTAAAGTATCTTTACCATCTATTGTTAAATCCAAATCACCGTAGGCTTCTATATCTCCATTTAAAGATCTAAAGAAAATATTATCTCCCAATAATCTTAAATTATATTTTGGCTCAAAAAATTGGTTAAAATCAATATTNCCTTTTACCATTAAATTATTTTCTAAATTTCTATTTAAGTCAGAATCATATAGGCTGGAATTNAATGAATTTATTTTCATATTATTATTTATTAACTCAGCTGATGCTGATATTTGACTTAATGGTTCATCCATTAAAATTGTATAAACCGATCCATTATTTATAGAGACTTCTCCATCTCTAATTAACTCATCTGGATACCCATTTATTTCCAATTTAATATTTATATCTCCTATAATCGAATCTGCTTCAGAAATAAAAGTTGATAAAAATGTTGCTGAGCGAAACGACCCTTCAGTTTTAACAGACANCTTTCCTTCAGNATACCATGACNTATCTTNTGAAGCNAGATCAAAATCTAATGGTAAAATAGCTGATCCAGAAATATNATTACCCTCCCAATCAGAAGTAAATTGATCAAANNTTAGTTTTTTATCAGCATACTTACCTNTACCTTTAACTTTTCCAAGNGGAATACCTTTATAAAAAGTATTTTCTATTTCTGCATCTAATTCAAAAATTGTTTTNTTTGANGTNCCTTTCATTAAGAACTGTCCTGANAATTCTCCAAAAAGNTCATTNTTAAACCTATCAGAGAATTGAGTAAANAATTNCATATTTATATTTTTAAAATNAGATNGNAAGTCCACTTTAACAGAACCACTNGAATCAATTGNNANTGGNTANATACCTTTNATATTAAAACCNGTATTTATTCCATTAGTCATTTCTATATTCTTTAAATCAAGTATTCCCTCACTAAAATCAGCTATTATTTCAAACTCGCTAAATGGTTGATTCGCAACCTCACCATCTTTGAGATTTATATTTAATTTAATTTCATTTTGAATCAGACCTTCTCTCATTGAAATTTCACCAAAAATATTGCCTTTTATTTTCTCAGAATAGTCAGGATCAATTAAGCTTAACAATTCAGTAGTAACATTTGAGAATTTTAAATCACCTGATATTGGATTAGTTTTTATAAAACCTTCAAAAACACCATCATCAACATGGATTTCAAAAGGCTTTGTTTCAAAATAGTCATCATTAAAGAAAATTTTAATTGGTTTTGGATTAACAAGGTAATGGTTCCTATATGCAAACTGAAATCTATCTAGATTAAGTAAACTATCTGCATCTATAGAGCCATTAAATTGAAGAAAATCATTATTATTTTTTAATTCAAAACTTGAAATTTCAATTAAATTGTTTTTTAAAATAAAAGCCCCAGTACCGCTCTCAAAACCATATTCTTTCCATGTACCTTTCCCAAATTTTACATTAACGTATCCATTCTCAAACTTGTTCAAATTTTCTAATTCTGATGAGAGTTCAAAAAAATCTAAATTAATTTCATCATATTTAAAATTTCTAATAACTAACTCAGTAGTTATTCCTAAATCATTAAATGGTCCAAATAAATTCATCGAACCAGTAGCATTCCCGCTATTTAGAGAATCTGACCAAAAATTATTAATTAAAAATGTAGAAGCTTCGGTAAGGGAGAGATCTAAGTTTAAATTTCTTTTTGAGAAATCAGAATTGCCAGTAATAGAAACAATAGATGGCCCAATTATTAGTGTAATTGGATTGACAATTTTAAAAATTTTATCTTGATATGTTATTCCACCTGATATTGATGAAGGCTCTCTTTCGAATAACATAGATTCATCTATTTCTGCATTCATATCCAAAAAAGAAACTTCATTATTTAATATTTCACCATCTATTAAAACATATCCAGATAGATTAGTTTTATTTCCATTAATGACCCATTTACTTAAATCTAGATTAAACAAATTGATAGCTCCATTAAATCGACCTGTTTCTTCATACAAACCAATCATTTTTAAATCAGTATCATTACCATTTAAACTTAATGAATCCAATTTAAAAACATCATTTTCCCTTTTTAAAACAAAATCACCGCTCATATCTAAACCTAAATCATTATTAACAATCATATCCCCGTTAAAAAATGTCATATCTGATTCAAAATAAAATTCTGCTGAGATTTTTGACAGGTTTGGCCTTAGTGGTAATTGAGAGATAATTTGTTTAGGAATCGCATACTCATTGAGAAGAATCTCTGCTACGATGTATTCATCATCACCTAAATCATACTCAAATCTTCCACTAAATTCTAATTCATTAATATTAGCTTTTTCAAAAGTTAAATCTATCTTTTCAGATGATAATTTTCCATCAATTCCATTTCCAAAAAAATTGATAGCTGGATCCAAAGATATAATTTTTATATTTTCTAAATCAACGCTTAGATCATTTTCATTTGAAGTAATACGTCCATCAATTAAGAAATTGACATCTTTTGTTGAATCTGCATAGGGTATAAAAATAGAACCATCTAGATATAACTGATTAATATTGATTGGAAATTTTTCAGGATAAAAATTTATTTTTTCAGAAGTACTAGAGTAGGAACTTGTTTGAAAAAATGGTGTGATTTCTGCATTTGAAACATTTAATCGATTTAAAATAATTTTACCTACTAATAAAGGTATTAGTCGAATTCGAGCACTAGCTTTTGGTAAATAGACTCGAGTCCCATCTTCATGAGAAAGGGTAATATCATCAGAGTAAAGATTGAAAAATAAATGTCCTGACAATTCACTNATATCTATNGACCAATCTTTTTTATTTAATTCATTATTTAAATATTTTTCAATTCTTTCTTGCCAAAGGCTAGGTCTAAATANAACAAATAATGCAANGCAAATTCCAATAAAAACTATAAANTTAATTGCTTGAGTTTTATTCATTGAGATTTTGCTCACTTTGTCCATCATATGAAATTACGTTCACTAAGTTCCATAAACAAAAAAAGCGTCCCTTTACAGAACGCTTTTTTTGNCTGTTTAAATTAAATAAAAACTAATCTACTACTTCAAAATCTGCATCTTCAATTTCTGCGTCATCTTTCTTTTTTGATTTTGATTTTGTTTTAGTTTTTGGGNCTTTTGANTCAGTTTGTTCTGAAGAGTCTTTAGCTGCATCATACATTTTGGATGCGACTGCATTCCAAGNAGCATTTAATTCATCAATCGCGCCCTTNAGATCTTCTAAATTAGAACCTTCTTTTGTAGTTTTAACCTTTTTTACAGAATCCTCTAAAGATTTTTTCTCATTCTTATCNAGNTTATCTTTATACTCATCTATATTCTTTTCTGTTTGATAAATAAGTTGTTCTGCCTGGTTTTGCAAATCAATCATCTCTCGCTTAGATTTATCTTCACTTTCATGTTTTTTAGCATCATTAACCATTTTGTCAACTTCTGAATCAGATAGTCCACTAGAAGCTTCAATTCTAATACTTTGTTCTTTTCCAGTAGCTTTATCTTTTGCGCCCACGTTTAAGATTCCATTTGCATCAATATCAAAAGTTACCTCTACTTGAGGTACGCCTCTNGGAGCTGGTGGAATACCATCTAAATGAAATCTACCAATTGTTTTGTTATCTACTGCCATTTCACGCTCTCCTTGTAAAACATGGATTTCAACTGTTGTCTGATTATCAGCTGCTGTTGAGAATACTTGAGATTTTTTTGTCGGGATTGTAGTATTTCTNTCNATTAGCTTGGTAGATACGCTTCCCAATGTCTCTATACCTAAAGATAAAGGCGTTACATCTAATAATAAGATATCATCTACATCGCCAGCGAGAACTCCACCTTGAATTGCTGCTCCAAGAGCAACAACTTCATCAGGATTTACACTGTGATTTGGATCTTTTTTAAATATTTCTTTTACTTTTTCTTGAATTTTAGGTATTCTTGTTGAACCTCCAACTAAAACTACTTCATCAATTTCAGAATGAGAAAGTCCGGCGTCTTTAATCGCTTTCANACATGGGTCAACTGTTCTTTCAACAAGGTCTGNAACTAATTCCTCAAACTTTGCACGAGTTAAAGTCAAATTTAAATGTTTTGGNCCTGATGAGTCTGCCGTTATAAAAGGTAAATTGATTTCTGTTTGTTTAGAGGTTGATAATTCTTTTTTAGCAGATTCACTTGCTTCNCTTAAACGCTGTAATGCCATAGCATCTTTTTTTAAGTCTATACCATCACTTGATTTAAACTCGGCAGCGATCCAATCCATGACTTTCTGGTCAAAATCATCACCACCCAAATGAGTATCACCATTTGTTGATTTTACTTCAAATACACCATCACCTAGCTCTAGAACAGAAATATCAAATGTTCCTCCACCAAGGTCAAAAACAGCTATTGTTTCATCTTTTTTCTTATCAAGGCCATATGCTAATGAAGCAGCCGTTGGTTCATTAATTATTCTTTTAACATTTAAACCTGCNATTTTACCAGCATCTTTTGTTGCTTGCCTTTGAGAATCATTAAAATATGCAGGAACNGTTATTACTGCATCTGTNACGGTTGTACCTAAATGNTCTTCTGCTGTTTGCTTNAATTTNTGTANAACCATTGCTCCAATCTCAGGAGGTGTATATGATTTATTNCCTGCTTCTACTTCAACNGAGCCATTTTTATTTTTATTTACTTTATAAGGAACTTCCTTTATTTCATTTTTAACTTCATCAAACATTCTTCCCATAAAACGCTTTATTGAAAAAACAGTATTTTCTGGNTTAGTGACCGCCTGTCGCTTTGCTGCTTGACCTACTAACCTCTCACCATCTTTAGCAAAACCNACTATTGATGGAGTGGTTCTTCCCCCTTCTGAACTATTAATTATAGTTGGCTCTCCACCCTCAAGAACAGCAACACAAGAGTTTGTAGTTCCTAAATCTATACCAATAATTTTTCCCATTATTATATAACTCCTTTACAAAATTTTTATAAAAATAATCNATTTATATAATTTTANGACAATTATTATGCCAGANCAATATANGNGTCATANTGGCACNATATTATGANATATTAAGCCTTAATGNCAGATAAANATCAATTTTTTATTGATTTTTTTGATTTACTATCTGNTTTTTTTCTTAGCTTNTTATTTGAGGCTCTTGGTTTTATAGGTAAAAATTTAAATTTTGATTTAATNGCATCAATTTTAATACCTTTAACATTGTTGAATGACTTTCTTAACAATAATTCTGATAAAGGATTCTCTAGCAAATTTTGTATTTCTCTATTAAGAAATCGCACACCAAATTCTTNATTAAAGCCTTTNTCTATAAGTAAATCCTTTGATCTTTTTGTTACAGTAAGAGATAGNCCAAGTTTTTCTAAATTTTGATATAAATCTAATAACTGTAAATCAANAATTTTTAAAACATCATTTTNANTTAAGGTATTGTAAACAATTGTTTCATCTAACCTGTTAATAAATTCCGGGCTAAATGTGCCCTTAACTTTATCAATAATTAACTCTTTCATAATTTCATAATTAGCTTTATCTGACTTTTTTGAAAATCCGATTTTTGATCCGCCTTGGATTTCCTTTGTTCCAATATTTGATGTAAGAATAATAATTGTATTACGAAAATCAACTTTTCTTCCGAGACTATCAGTTAGCACGCCCTCATCAAATAATTGTAATAAAACATTGAAAATGTCAGGATGCGCCTTCTCAATTTCATCAAATAGAATAACAGAATAAGGATTTCTTCTAACTTTTTCAGTAAGCTCGCCTCCTTCTTCATAACCAACATATCCTGGAGGAGCTCCTATGAGACGTGATACTGAGAAACGCTCTCCATATTCACTCATATCTAATTTAATGAGTGAATCGTTATGACTAAATAGATAATTAGCTAATACTTTTGCAGTTTCTGTCTTACCTACTCCAGTTGGCCCCAATAGCAAAAATACACCTATAGGACGGTGTTCTCTTTTAAGACCCGCTCTAGATCGCTGCATTGCTTTACTGATACTACTTAAAGCTCTATCTTGACCAATAATTTTTTCCGAGATTTCATCTTTAATCTTTAAAAGTTTTTGACCTTCTGATTCAGCTACTCTTCTTACAGGAATTCTTGTTACCATTGAAACTACTTCAGCAATATCATCTTCATTAACTTGAATAGGGTTAGATCTCTCATCTTTTTTCCATACTTTTTTGACTTCATTCAATTTTGAAATTAACTTTTGCTCATTGTCTCTAAGATTAGCTGCATCTTCAAATTTTTGATCAATGATCGCTAAATCTTTTTGCCTACGAACCTTATGTATCTGCATTTCAAATTCAGTTATTTCATCAGGAACTTTTAAATTTAACATATGTGAACGTGAACCAGCTTCATCCATAATATCAATTGCCTTATCAGGTAAAAATTTATCTGATATATACCTATGGGAAAGATAAACACAGGCTTTTATTGCGCTGTTATCATACTTAACATTGTGATGTTTTTCATATCCAGATTGAAGGCCTTTTAAAATTCTAATCGATTCATCAGTTGATGGAGGCGAAACATTAACTATTTGGAATCTTCTTTCTAAAGCTCCATCTTTTTCTATATATCTCCTATATTCATCAAGTGTAGTTGCTCCAATACAATGGATATCACCTCGGGCTAGAGCTGGCTTAAACATATTTGAAGCATCTAAAGACCCAGAAGATCCTCCTGCCCCAACAATAGTATGNAGCTCATCAATAAATAAAATTAAATCTTCTGTTTTTTCAAGTTCTAACATTACCGTTTTCATCCGCTCTTCAAATTGTCCTCTATACTTGGTCCCAGCAACTAAGCCAGCAAGATCTAATGATAAAATTCGCTTATTATTTAGTAGGCGAGGAACATCATTGTTGATAATTTTTTGAGCAAGACCTTCGATAATTGCAGTTTTACCAACTCCTGGCTCACCAATAAGAACAGGATTATTTTTTTTTCTTCTAGATAAAATTTGNGCTACTCTTTCAATTTCATTTTTTCTACCAATNACAGGNTCCAACTTATTTTCTAAAGCCATTAANGTNATATCNCTGGAAAAATGATCTAAAGCTGGCGTTTTAGTTTTAGGTGAAATATTTTTTTTCTTATTTACAGTNAAAAAATCATTTGATTTCTCATTGATTAAGTCCAAAACTGTATTATAATCTANATTCTGTGCATTTANCACTTCAAANGCAATGCCTTCATTTTCNTTTAACATCGCTAAAAGTAAATGCTCATCATCTGANATATTAACATTTAANGANACAGCTTCATTAAAGGCATTCCTAAGAATTCTTTCTGCTCNTCTTGTAAGTGGCAAGTGACCCAAGGTCATTGTTCCACCAGAAGTTTTGATCATATCTTCAATCATCGATCTGATATCATCAATATCACAATCATATATATCAAAAATTTTTGCACTCTTTCCAGAGCTCTCCCTAAGAAGAGCTAATAAAAGATGCTCTGAACCAACATAGCTATGACCGAGACGTATGGCTTCTTCTTTACCATACTTCATAATATTTTGCACTCTTTTGGAAAAATTTTCTTTCATAAGTATCTAAAGTTAATCAGGCTATCTACAACTTCAAATATTATCTAGTATAGATAATTTACCTTCTTCTAATAATAGTTTTTTTTCACCTATTTGTGCAACTTTAGGGTTATGGGTAGTTATTATAAAAGCTAATTTGAAATCTAGATTTATTTTTTTAAATAGATCTATAAGCTTAANCGCATTACCANCATCTAAATTNCCAGTTGGTTCGTCAGCTAAAATTAATTNNGGGTCATTCATAAGTGCNCGNANAACAGAAACTCTCAATCTCTCTCCACCAGAGAGTTGAGATGGTAAATGATCAAAACGATCATTAAGACCAATATAATTTAATAATTCAGCTGCTTTTTTCTCGTTGCCTAATCGTCCAGATATTTGATTAGGTACAAGCACGTTTTCAAACGCAGTNAAGTCTGGAAGTAAATGATGAAATTGAAAAACAAATCCTAATTCTTTATTTCTAAGTTCAGAAATTTTATTGTTTGATAGATCTACAATATTTTTATTGTTGATAATTAGTGTTCCACTATCAGCACAATCTAAAGTACCAAGGATATTCAACAATGTTGACTTGCCAGCACCGCTCTCACCCATGATTGTTATTAAATCACCGTTACTAATTTCCAATGAAACTTTNTCAAGGACAGGAAGAAGTCTATNNCCATTGCGATAAGACTTAGATAACTCAGTTGCTTTTAATATCATTTTTCTAAGTTTATTGATTGAAGAGGTGATAACATTAATGTTCTTCGTGTTGCAATATTAATTGATATAAAAACCATTACAAAAGATATAAATAATATGGCAAGAATATCCTTTAAAGAGATCAGCATAGGTAAATAAGAAATAAANTAAATCTCTTCTGGTAAAGCAATTATACCAAAAATATTTTGAGCTAAAATAAATAAAAGAGCNATAAATAATCCTGAAANAATCCCTGTCANNCTAATTATTAAACCTTGATAAAAAATAATTGACTTAATTGAACTTTTTGNAGTTCCTAAAACTTGAAGAATTCCAAATTCCTTTGTCTTTTGAACTGCAATCAATACAAGCGTGGTTACAAGNTTAAAACAAGCNACNACAATTATCAAGCTTAGNACTGCTAGAGTGCCAACCCTTTCAAATTTCATAGCTCCAAATAANTCACTATGTAANTCTCCCCAACTTTTAACTTTTGCTCCAATTAATTTTTCANTTATTTNAAGTGANATAGATTCTAGATTAGCATNTTCATGNAATCTAATATCTATTCCATCTAGAGAAGTTTTTCTAGTGAANAGTTTTGCTCCNACTTCGCTGGGAATAAATGCAATTTTATCATCTAGATCTAAAACCTGAATATTAAAAACTCCACCNACTATACATTGAATTTGAACTGGAAGGCCCCATGAATAACCATGATCAATAGGGCTAAATAATCTTATTACTTCACCTTTATTTACATTCAATCTTCTAGATGTCATTTCTCCTAAATAAACCATAGGCATCTTTGCATGGTTCATATCATTAGAAAAGTCAAAATCATAAAACGAAAAAATTTTATCTATCTCTACTGCTTTTAATGAAACCATGCGTTGAGTTCCGCCTCTTCCAATAATTAATGCTTTTCTTTCTTGAAAAGGCATGATTGCTTTAACTCCCTTAATCTCAGGGATTATATCAAGAGCACTTTCCCAATCATTTGCTTGAGTAAGTCTTAAGTCACTTTCAAAGCCTATAATTTTATTAATTATACGATTTTCAAAACCATTTAAAACAGACAACGAAAGCACCATGGCCATACAACCAACAGCTAACCCCACAACAGCAATCCATCCAGTTATTTTACTTGGGGCAGACTTCTTATCCCTTAATAAAAATTTTTTTGCAACTAATATTGAAAATTTCATTCGTATTTAAGAGCTTCTGAAGATTTAATTTTATCTATTTTTATTGAAGGCCAAATAGCTGCAAATATTGAAAAGAAAATCGCTAGCAAAGAGATAAAAAGTATATGGGAAAAGTTTATATCTATGGGAATAAAATCCATAAAATATATATCTTCNGGTACTTGNATTATTTTATAACTGTTTTGTAACCATGCAATAATCAAAGAAATAACTGAACCAATTAAAGANCCAATTATTCCAATAANNAATCCTTGAATTAAAAAAGTCAACTTCAATTGAGATTTTTTCATTCCTAANGATTTTAAAATACCNATCTGTCGTGATTTATCNATAATAATCATTGCTAAAGANGAAATAATATTTACTATTCCAACTAGTGCAATTAATCCAAAAATAAAAAGTATCGGCCAACGTTGAATATTTAACCAACTAAATAAAGCTTGATTTTTNTCCTTCCATGTCATGACCATATGAGGATAAGATAATGAATTATTAAAAGATGAAGTAATATGTTCNAATTCACTTATATCATTTAAATTTATTATAACACCTGATATCAAATTATCCATATCAAAAAGGNTATTCGCCTCATTTAGATTAACAAAAACTATTGATTTATCATANTCTGTCATACCTGAATGAAAAAGTCCAGTAATTGTATATTGTCTAATACGTTTTTTTGAAGTATTTATTTTAGCTAAATCAAATAATACAATCTTATCACCAATAAATAAATTTAATTTTTCAGCTAATTGCTTTCCAATAATAACTGATTTATTACCAAGAATAATTTTTTCATTAATTATAATTTTTTTTAAAAAAGCACTCCGATCATTATCTATTCCTTCAACGATTACNCCCTCTGCTAGATCACCCTTTCTTAGTAAAGCTGGACCTTGAATAAAACTAGATTTAATAAACTTCTTTCCAAAATTAATAACCGTACTATCAGAATCAAGAAAGTTTGAGCTAATAGGTTGATTTAAAAAGTGNCGAATTCTAATATGCCCATCAAACTCGGCTATTTTTTGTGAGATCACTCTTTCAAAGCCATTTAAAATAAATAATGTTAGAAGAAGTGAAGAAACACCAACAGCTAAACCTGTCAAAGACAATATTCCTGCAAAACGGGTAAAACTACCTTTTTGATTTGAAAGAAGATATCTAAAAGATAGATATAAAGAAAAATTCAATGTTAATTGCTATTCTTCTTTTCGTAGAGCAGGGAAAAGAATTACATCTTTTATAGATAAATTTTCCGTTAGTAACATTACTAAACGATCTACTCCAATCCCTACGCCCGCTGTTGGAGGCATTCCAGACTCAACAGCTTGAAGAAAATTTTCATCCACGGGGTGTGCTTCATCATCTCCNTCTTNAGCCAATTTTGCTTGAGATTCAAATCNTTCCCTTTGATCGATCGGATCATTTAGTTCAGTAAAGGCATTTGCAAACTCTGCACCGCCAATAAATAATTCAAATCGTTCAACTAAATTTGGATTATTATTACGATGTTTCTTTGCCAAAGGAGAGATTTCCTTTGGATAGTCTACAACAAATGTTGGTTGAACAAGATGTGGTTCAACTAACGAACTCATAAGAGTATCAAGCAATTGACCATAATTAGCAGAATTTTCAATTTCAATATTATTCTTAATACAAATCTTTTTTAGTTCATTTATTCCAACTTTTTCTAAGTCTTNCCCTGTAGCTTCTTTTAATAATTTAAAAATTGGTTTACGCTGNAAAGGTTTTGATAGATCTATTTTCATTTCCCCCCAATTTATTTTTAATGCATTTATACTTTTAGCAATTGATCGTATCATGTCTTCAACTAAATCCATATTATCTTCATAATCTGCATAGGCCCAATAAAACTCTAGCATTGTAAATTCAGGATTATGATTTTTATCCATTCCTTCATTTCGAAAATCTTTTGCTATTTCATAAACTCGATCAATTCCCCCTATAACTAATCGTTTTAAATAAAGTTCATCAGCAATTCTTAAATAAAATTGCTGATCTAATGCATTATGGTGAGTTNTAAATGGCCTTGCATTTGCACCACCATAAATTGGCTGTANNACAGGTGTCTCAACTTCTAAAAAAGATAGATTATCAAGGTAATTTCTTAANCCTTGAATTATTTTTGCTCTTTTAAAAAANATTTCTTTTATGGATGGATTNACNATCAAATCTAAATGNCGATTNCGATATCTTTGCTCNTTATCAAGAAATGCGTCAAAGGTTTNNTCGTCTTTTTCTTTTACNATNGGTAAAGGTCTNATNGANTTACANAAAATCNCTAATTCACTTGCATGAATTGAAANTTCATCCATCTTAGTTTTAAAAACATATCCAATTATACCTACATAATCACCAATGTCTAACAGCTTAAAATGATTATAAAATTCATCACCAATTTCATCTTGCTTAATAAAAATTTGGATTTTTCCTTTACTATCTTGAATATGAAAAAATGAAGCTTTGCCCATTTTCCTTATAGACATTATCCGGCCAGCAACATTGATATTTTTTTTATTTAATTGTGAAAAATTTTTGATTATGTCAGAACTGAAATGTGTTGGAAAGTATTTATGAGGATATGGATCAATTCCCATTCCCCTAAGTTTTTCCAATTTCTCTAAACGAAAATTTATTATCTGATCCAGACTTTTTTTGTTTTGTGACATAGTAAAATTTCCTATGATTCAGCTTTGTAAGCTAATTGACTTAATAAATAAGAATTAATAAAACTATCAAGGTTTCCATCCATTACAGAAGAAACATTGCCAGTTTCTTCTTTTGTGCGATGATCTTTAACTAAATTATAAGGATGAAAAACATAAGATCTAATTTGACTTCCCCAGCCAATATCCATTTTTGTATTCTCTAAATCTTTCATAGCTTCTTTTTCTTTTTCAACTTCATCCTGATAAAGTCGTGCTTTTAATACTTTTATTGCTGAAGCTTTATTTTTATGCTGACTTCTTTGATTTTGGCATTGCACTACAATTCCTGTTGGAATATGAGTAATGCGAATAGCGGAATCAGTTTTATTGACATGCTGACCTCCAGCACCACTGGCACGATAAGTATCGATTCTAATATCATTTTGATCTATTTCTATTTCAATTTCTTGCTCAGATGATGGATACACAAAGACTGAAGCAAAAGAGGTGTGTCGNCGATTNTTTGAATCAAANGGTGANATTCTAACGAGCCTGTGAACACCAGCTTCAGCTTTTAANAATCCATAACAATACTCACCTTTNACTTCAATTGTTAAGTCTTTAATCCCAGCTTCATCCCCTGGTTGANAATCTAAAATATCCATTTTAAAACCTTTACGTTCAATCCATCGGCTATACATCCTATATAACATTTGAGCCCAATCTTGACTTTCTGTACCTCCAGCTCCTGGATGAATTGTAATAATTGCATCCTGAGTATCTTTTTCACCACCTAAAATCATCTTCAACTCTAATTTTTGGATGTTTAAANCAAATTTTTTTAGATCTACAGAAACTTCNTTTAATGTAACATCNCCAGATTCGGCNAATTCTAATAATACTTCCATATCATTTTTTGCCNAATCTAAGGTTTTCCATAAATTAANTTCTTTCTCAAGNATAGATATCTTTTTTAATAAGGCTGAAGCNGTAGTTTTATNTTTCCAAAAATCTGGCTNATTAGATTTGAGACGCATTTTCTCTATCATATTTTTTTTAGCAGATAAGTCAAAGATGCCTCCGCAACTCAGAAAACTTTTTATATGCAGCACTATATTTATCTTTTAATTCTATCAATTCCATGAATAAAAGTTAATGAGTGAGGAGGATGAGATGAAAAGCTTAAAATAAATTAATAATATAGTCTAGTCACCAGAAGAAATAAACATTCTATCATTTAAATATTTTTGAAGTGCTATCTGATCCATNCCTATNTGCGAAAAGCGNCCATCTTCAGCTACAGAAATCTTAGATTTTTCTTCAGATATTAAAACTACAATTGCATCTGTCTCTTCTGAAATACCTAGAGCTGCTCTATGNCGAGTTCCCATATCAGGGTCTATCATTTTACTTTCTGTAAGAGGCAAAATNCACGCTGCNGCATCAATTAAATCATTTTGAATAATAACTGCTCCATCATGTAATGGNGAAGATGGATTGAAAATTGATACTAATAAAGGTGCTGTAACTTCTGCTTTAAGTTGAGTTCCTTGCTCTTTATAGGAACGTAAGCCAGTTTCTCTTTGAATTACCATTAATCCACCCCATCCGCGCTCCTGTAAATTGACTGATGCATCAACAATAGATAAAATTGTCCTTGAGGTACCTACACGAAAAATACGTTGAAAAAAACGGGTTTGACCTACATATATCAATAACCTTCGAAGCTCAGGCTGAAAAAGTATTACAAAGGCAACGACCCAAACTGTTTGAAATTGATTTACTAACCAAGAAGAAGCNCTAAGTCCAAATGCATTGAAAAGAAATGAACCTAACATTAATAAAACTAATCCTGCTAACATTTGTCCAGCNCTAGTNCCTTTAAAATAAATATAAACTTTATAGAATAACCAACTAACTAATAANAANTCAATTAAATCAATCAGCGTTANTGTTAGGATGCCGATTTTGAATAAAACCATTATGAAAAACCCATAATTTTTTCTGTAANAGTTACTGTTCGACGAGTTTNTTGAATGTCATGAACACGAACAATTCTTGCCCCATTTATTACACTAGCTGTAATTGATGCCATAGTACCTTCAATTCTATCGTTAATTGGAAGATTCAAAGCTTCTCCAATAAATGATTTTCTTGATGGACCAACCAATACTGGAAATCCCATCGCACAAATTTGCGGTAATTTTCTTATAAGTTCAAAGTTATGTTCTACTTTCTTCCCAAATCCTAAACCTGGGTCCAGAATTATTTTACTGGAATCTATACCAGCTGATTGAGCAAGCTTTAACTGTCTAGAAAAAAAATGTAATATGTCTTTAATTAAATTATCATATTGGGGGTTTTCCTGCATANGCTTTGGCTTACCATTTATATGCATCATAATAATAGGAACATTTTTCTGACTAATAAGCTCTGCCATATTATGATCAAATGTTAAACCNGAAATATCNTTAACGATATTAGCGCCTACATTTAATGCAGCTTCTACAACTTCAGATTTATAACTATCAATTGAAATANCACAGTCAGTAATTGATCTTATTTTTTCAATAATTGGAATAGTTCGATCTAGCTCTTCATTTATTGATAAAGGATCAGAACCTGGTCGCGTTGATTCACCACCAACATCAATTAANTCAGCCCCTTCATTTATCATTTTTAANCANTGATCCANTGCTTTTTCTTTAGTANTAAATANTCCACCATCACTAAATGAATCTGGGGTCAAATTTAAAACTCCCATAACAAGAGTCTTTGATGGTGATTGGAGCCACGAATTAAATTCAGAATAATTCATATTTTAGTAATCCGCTACTCTAATTTATATATCATTGAAAATCAACTTTTGGTAGATTTTTTTGCCTTATCTTTAGTTGATTGATTTTTCTTTCTTGCAGATCCATTAGTTGAACGAGTGATTCTTTTCCCTTCCATAACAGATATAACTTCATCTCCATCTATAGTTTCATACTTTAGTAAAGCTTTTGCCAAATTATGTAATTGATCAATATTTTTTTTCAAGATATCATTTGCTTTAGATTGGGCTTTTCGAACAATTTTTACTACTTCCTCATCAATCATTCTCGCGGTGACTTCAGAATAATCTCTATGACTTTGTATTTCCCTACCAAGAAAAATTTCTTCATTCTTTTTACCAAAAGTCATTGGCCCTAGAGTGTCACTCATCCCCCATTCGCAAACCATTTTTCTAGCAATTTGAGTTGCTTGTTCAATATCATTACCTGCACCCGTTGTTAATTCTTCAAAAATTAACTCCTCAGCCGCACGACCTCCCATAAGAATAGCTAGTCGACCATCAATATAATCCCGAGCATAACCATGTTTTTCATCAATTGGCAATTGCATTGTAACACCCAAAGCCTGACCTCTAGGTATAATTGTTACTTTATGAACTGGGTCTGCNCCTTCAGTTCTTGCAGCTACTAAAGTGTGACCAGCTTCATGNTAAGCAGTTGTTTTTTTCTCTTCATCTGATAAAACCACACTTTTCCTTTGAACGCCCATCATAACTTTATCTTTTGCNTCTTCAAAGTCTGACATATCTACGGAACGTTTTTTCTTTCTAGCNGCNAATAANGCAGCTTCATTNACTATATTTTCAAGNTCAGCACCAACCATNCCAGGNGTNCCTTTTGCAATTGNNTCNAGNTCNATTTTNCGTTTATTCATNAATATTTTTTTAGTATGAACTTTTAANATACCTAATCTNCCATTTANNTCAGGAANATCTACNACTACTTGGCGNTCAAANCGNCCNGGCCTNANTANAGCTGAGTCTAANACATCTGGACGATTTGTTGCNGCCATAAGAATAATATCTCCATGNGATTCAAANCCATCCATNTCAACNAGNAAAGCATTTAATGTTTGCTCTCTTTCATCNTGNCCNCCNCCNAGNCCAGCTCCACGNTGACGCCCAACAGCATCNAGCTCATCAATAAANATTATACAAGGCTGGTTTTCTTTTCCTTGCTCNAAAAGATCCCTTACTCGCGAAGCTCCAACGCCAACAAACATTTCTACAAAATCTGCACCACTTAAACTAAAAAAAGCAACATTAGCCTCACCTGCAACTGCACGAGCAAGTAAAGTTTTTCCTGTCCCTGGTTGACCAACTAATAAGACTCCTCTTGGAATTTTTGCTCCAAGCTTTTGATATCTTTTTGGNCTTTTTAAAAAATCAACTATCTCACTTAACTCTTCTTTTGCCTCAACACATCCTGCCACATGATTAAAATCAACCTTAGGCATATCAGATGTCCATACTTTTGCCTTACTTTTTCCAAAATTAAAAATTGATTTCATACCGCCTCCTCCGCCTTGCATCCTTCGCATTAAGAAAATCCAAAATGCAAGGATTGCGATCCATGGAAGCATATTTAACATATATCCAGTCCAATCAATTGATTTTTGTTTAAATGAATAATCTACATCATATTTGTCCCATTCATTCATTACATCTCGATCAACAAAAGGAAGTTTCAAGCGGAATTTTACAACATTATTATTGAGACCTCTTGATGATGAGACAGTTTGAGGTTCAGATAATTCACCATGAAAGACCTNATCAATTACCCTTGCTTTCATTATGAGTCCCCTTGTTAAGAAAGCGCGATATTCAGAGTACTGAATTTCAACTTCATTTCCACCTTGACCTGTGAAAATATTTGACATAAAAATTGCCGAAAGAATAATTAGAATCCAAACAAAACTGGTTTTTCCTGCTTTTTTCCAATGAAATTGTTCTGGAGTATTGCTATCCTTGTTCGATTTACTATCTATTTTTTTCGATCCATTTTGTTTGTGTGAATTTTGTTTATTATTTTTATTCATAATTATTCGCCCCCTAGGCTATAAATACCTCTCAAATTTCTAAATTTTTGGTTATAATCAAGTCCATATCCTACAACAAAATTAGGTGGAATTTCAAACCCTACCCAATTTACTTCAAAATCAATTTTTGCTACATCTGGTTTCATAAGTAAGGTTGCAACAGAAATTGATTTCGGCTCAGCCTCANACANTCTATCACGAATAAAATTTATTGTTAAACCAGAATCAATNATATCTTCTACAATTATAANATGTCTATTAGTGATTTCAATAGAAATATCTTTTTGAAAATCAACTCTCCCTTTTGATTCNTNNCCAAAATATGTTGAAACTTTGATAAAATCAATTTCACAATCTATTTTCATAGCNCTTACTAAATCTGATGTAAATATAAAACTTCCATTTAATACACTAACTAAAATTGGAATTTCACCTTTGAAAGATCTGGATATTTCATCTGCAATTTGCTCTACTCTTTGAATTACAGATTTTTCTGAAATTATTTGATTTAGTTTCTCTTTATTATACAAAACTATTTAACTCTGACATGCTATTGAAAGTTTCATAAAATTTGATGTTTTATTAGTCACTTTAACTTTATCGCTTATTCTTTGTCCGCATAACCAAATTATTTCATCGTCAGCTGTCAAAACTAATTGCTTTTCTTTATCAAATCTATTCATCTTTATGTCAACCAAAAAATCACTTATTTTTTTGTTGCCTTTCATTCCTAAAGGCTTGAATCTATCACCAGCTCTCCAAGTTCTGAGCTTTAAGCTTTTTTTTGAAAGTAGCCTCCTATCTATAATTTCTACAAATGGGTTTTTACTTTTCACCATCTCATTTGTTTTATTAATTATTAATCTTATACCTTTAAATTCATATTCACCTTCCTTTTGGATTTCTATTTCAATAGGACTTGTAAACTGACTATTAATAATAAAACATTTTCTGTCTTTTAATATTATACAATAATCATTAATATTATATTTTGACCCAATATTTGAATTCAATATCCATTGAATAAATGATTCCCACTGATACCGTCTCCATGAAATAGATGTTTCACCAATTAATTTTTTTATAAGACGAACAAATTGAGTGGGCGACAATATTTTAGCTAGTTTATTAGGTATAATAATTTGACCGTTGATAGACTCAATGTCATTAGATATTTTATCTATAGCCATATTCATATAGTTAATTGAATTGATTGCTTTCGATGATAGGGAAATAAATCTATCTATTATATTATTCGCTTGTTTTTCCCATGGTAATAGAATTTTTTTTCTTACAAAATTTCTTTTAATTGAAATATCATTATTTGTTTCATCAACAACATAATTTATTTTATTTTTGAATATATAATTTTTTATTGATGATTTTTTATATCCTAATAAAGGTCGAAAATAAAATCCATTAATCTTTGGAGTTCCCCTTAAACCCTCAATTCCGCAACCATTATTTAATTGCATTATAATTGTTTCAACTAAATCATTCGCATGGTGTGCAGTAATTACATAATCACAATCAAACTTACTTTTTCCTTCAATAAATGCATTATACCTTATTCGCCTGGCCCACATTTCAGT
>PASX01000054.1 GCA_002713455.1 Fidelibacterota bacterium | reverse complement strand
TATTGGCAAAACAGAAGATGTTGCTGAAGCAGCTGTTGTAGGTTTTCCTCATGATATTAAAGGTCAAGGTATTTATGCTTTTGTGACATTGATGACTGGAGTTGACCCAATTGATTCCATTGAAAATAATATTCGGGATAAGGTTTCTAAAGAGATTGGACCTCATGCAAAACCTGATAAAATACAATTTACACCTGCTTTGCCAAAAACACGTTCAGGTAAAATAATGAGAAGAATCTTAAGAAAAATAGCAGAAGGTGATTTTGATAATTTAGGTGATATCTCCACATTAGCTGATCCTACAGTAGTTGGTAATCTTATAGATATGGGTCAAAAAAAAACTTAGTAAGATAGATTGGGACAACCCAATTTTTTCTTATCATAATAAGAAATGTATCTATAAAAGTAACAAATTTACTTTTATAATTATATCCATATATCGTTTTCAGCTTCCAAGTCAGCGTCAGTTTTATTACCAGTATTTTTCACCCCTTTAGGTTCAATAATCATAATATGACATTCATTTAAAGCCATCGGTTTATGCTCAGTGTTTTTAGGTACTACATACATTTCTCCTTCATCAATATCAACTTTTCCATCTCTAAATTGAATAGTTAGCTTTCCATGAATCACAATGAATGTCTCATCTGTGTCTGTATGTTTATGCCAGATGAATTCTCCATTAACTTTAACTAGTTTGAATTGGTAAGAATTCATCTCACTAATAACCTTAGGTGACCAGTAATCATTAAATTTTTCAAATTTATTTTTAAAATTGATTGATTTTTTAATCATATTATTATTTTTCCATTATTTTTATTCTATAATTATACAAAAATTAAATTATTTATTAGAATATTTGAAAAGGGAATTGAAAATACTAATTTTATTACTACTTAAATGTATATTTATTTAAAAATAAGGTAAAATAATGGCACATCTTTCTAATGTTAAATATAGCTCAACTGATTGGCGACAAAATAAAACTAACTCTGTAGCTGTTGGAATTTATGATGATTTACAACTTTCACGTCAAGTTCAAGGCGTCAATCGTGAATTGGGTAGGGGAATTTCAAATGCACTGTCAGCCAATTTAATTAAAGGTAAAGTTGGTGAGGTTAAGATTCTTGTAGGTAAAAAAGGTACCATTGCCTTTTTATATGGATTAGGTAAAAAAGGAAAAATTACTGCTGAAATTCTTCGTAAAGCTGCAGCTGGTGTTTCAAAATTGTGTATTACTAATAAAGTAGCATCTGTAAGTTTTTTAATTCCTAAAGATGCAAGAGATAGTTATCTCTCCCAAGCTGTTGCTGAAGGTATCGTTCTTGGTAGTTATCAGTTTCATGAATTTAAAACAGTAGGCGATAAACCATTTGAACTCAAAAATGCTATTATTATAGGTGGTAATAGAAAAGCGATAATTAAAGGGGTTACAGTTGCTGATGGAGTTTGCTTAGCACGTGACTTAGAAAATCGTCCAGGAAATATAGCAACTCCAAGTCATTTAGCAGATAATGCAAAACAAATTGGTAAGTCTCCCAATATGAAAGTAACTATTTTTGAAAGAGAAAAATTTACTCAAATGGGAATGGGTGCACTTGCTGGTGTTTCCTCTGGAACAGATGTGCCTCCTAAATTTATTATTATGGAGTATATGGCGGGTCCAAAAAATCAAAAACCAAAAATATTAGTTGGTAAGGGTTTGACCTTTGATAGCGGTGGAATATCGATAAAACCTGCATCAAAAATGGATGAGATGAAATATGATATGTGTGGTGCTGGAGTTGTTATTGGTGTAATGAAGATTGTTTCAATTTTGAAACCCAAAATGAATATAGTTGGCATTGTTCCTTCAACTGAGAATATGAGCGGAGACAAAGCATATCGTCCAGGTGATATTCTTACTGCATATAATGGTAAAACAATCGAAGTTTTAAATACAGATGCTGAGGGACGACTTATCTTGGCTGATGCACTATCCTATGCTTCAAAACATTATGATCCTGAATTTATTTTAGACTTTGCAACTCTAACTGGTGCCGTGGTTGTTGCTTTGGGGCATGTAGCTTCCGGTATAATGGGAACAGATAACCCATTAATTGAACAAATTAAATCTTCCTCAAAAATAACTGGTGAAAAAGTATGGGAATTCCCTCTTTGGGATGAATATTTAGATCAAGTTAAATCCAACATTGCAGATGTAAAGAATTTAGGTGCACCTGGACAAGCAGGATCCATTGCAGGTGGAGCATTTTTAAACTCATTTGTTAATGAAAATATTCCTTGGTGTCATTTTGATATTGCCGGATCTGCATGGGGGGATAAAAATTTACCATATCAAAATAAAGGATTGGCAACAGGTGAAATAATTCGTTTAGTTGTGGATTTATTAGATATATGACCCAAGTTTTTCCAACCAGAAAAGATGCAATTGAATTGTTACATGAGTATACAAAAACTGATAGTCTTCGCCGGCATGCATTAGGTGTTGAACAAGCAATGCGAAAAATGGCTGAAAAATATCATGGAGATCCTAATGAATGGGGGATAACTGGACTCATGCATGATTTTGACTATGAAATGTATCCAACGATGGAAGAACACCCCTATAAAGGGAATGAAATCTTAAAGTCAAAAGGATATCCAGATTCAATAACACAAGCAATAATGGGTCATGCAACATATACAGGTGTTGCAAGAGAAACTGATATGGCAAAATCTTTATTTGCAGTAGATGAATTAACAGGATTTATTTTTGCTGTAACTTATGTTCGCCCTTCAAAGTCAATTTTTGAGGTTAAACCAAGATCAGTGAAAAAAAAGCTAAAACAAAAATCATTTGCTGCTTCTGTTGTAAGAGAGGACATTTTTTTAAGTGTAGATGAATTGGGCTTAGACTTAACGGAGCATGTTCAGTTTGTTATTGATGCACTTTCTGAAAAGGCAGAAGAGTTAGGATTAAAAGGTGAGGTTTCTCCATCATGACTTCATTAATGGGAATAATATTATTTTTATTTGGGTTCATAATTGGAGGATTAATTATTTGGTTTGTACGACAAAAAGAGATTGATTCAGTTGAATCTAATCAGGAACACTTAAAAGCAGAATTTGGAAACCTTTCAAAACAAGCATTAGATCAAAATCTTGATACTTTTCTTAAACTTGCTGAAAACAAATTTTCCGAATTAGTTAAATCATCTGATGGGCAATTAGATCAAAAAAAGGAATTAATTGATCAATCATTAATTGACATGAAAAAAAAATTAGATGGTTTAGATAAATCAACTAATGAGTTAAAAGGTCAGGTCCAAACATCGCAAAAAGGTATAGGTGATTTAGCTGATACAACAACCAAATTATCACGCGTTTTGTCGAGTTCTCAAGCTAGAGGTCAATGGGGGGAGAAGATGGTGGAAGACATCCTCAGTTTTATGGGACTGATAGAGGGTATAAATTTTGAGAAACAATCTCAAATGGGTGAAGGTCGCCCTGATTTCACTTTCATGCTTCCAGATAAAAAATGTATTAATATGGATGTTAAATTTCCATTAGCTCATTATGAAAACTTTTTAGATACTGATAATGAAAATGAGCAAAAGAAAGAGAAGAAAGCATTTTTAAATGACGTTAGAAATCACATTAAATCGATTGAAAAGCGTTCATATATCGATCCAGAATCAGGAACTGTAGACTACGTTTTGATGTTCATCCCAAATGAAAGTATTTATGCATTTCTCAATCAAGAAGACATGGATATTATTGACTTTTCATTATCTAATAGAGTATTACTTTGTTCTCCAGTAACTCTTTATGCAGTTCTTTCATTAATTCGTCAATCTGTATCAAACTTTTCCATGGAACAAAAAGCGAGTGAGGTACAGCAGCTTATGAGTGTATTTAGAAAACAGTGGAATGAGTTTCTAGCACAAATGGATAAGCTTGGGAATACAATTGGAACAGTTCAAAATCATTTTGAAAAATTGGTCTCTACTAGAAAAAATCAATTAGAAAAGCCAATGGATAAAATTAATGAACTTCAATTAGGTCAATTAGATGATCAAGAAAAATTGATCGAATGAAAAATATATTTTTCATTAAATTAACTATTTTATTTGTAGGATGTGTTGGGCCTTCGGATCCAGTCCATGGCCTTGTAGAAAATATGCCTGCAATCATTAACACAAGCTCAGCTTTTTCATATATTCTAAGAGGAAAGAACTTCAGTGAGGAAAATACCATTAAATTAACATTTGGTTTAAAAGAGGGTCAAAGTTTAGCCTCAAGTTTAATTGTAACTGAATCTAAAGTTAATGATACAACCTTAATTAAATTGGAAGATAATACAGGTGCTGAGATCTACAAGTATTCAATTATTGGTGATATAACTGACTTAAATACATCATCAATAACACAACCAAGCAAAGCCGTAATTATAGCTAAAAATTTTACAGGAATACTTGATTGGAGTATCACTGCAAAATAATTAAGCTCATTTAATTTTATTCGATTTTAATCGGTTTATATGATTTAAAAAAACTAAGGTTCGCATCTTCAACTTTAGATTGATATTCTTGCCAATCATTATCAAAAAATTGATTAACCTTTTTTAGTACTTTTTCAGTTTCACTTTCTGAATAATCTAATAGGTATTGATGACTACTATTTGGACCTGTCAAATTGCTGTATAAATATCTACCAATTCCTCTGATCTTTGCACTTAGTATATCTGGACTACGAACTATACCTTGAAGTCCTTTTTTATTTACAATTAGTTCTTCTAATTTTTTTAAGCTATCAGACATAGATTTACCATCTTTTTGAAGGACTTTGTGAGAATTATTTGATTTGGTATCAAGCATTTTATTTACGGATGCTATAATTGATTTTGCTTCTCTTATTTGATCCATTGCAGTTGTTACAGATGAAGTAATTTTCATTTGCTTATCATATATTGGCTCTAATCGTTCTAATGCTCGTTTATTAATTGCTACTCTTGGATCCGTAATAACATTAACAGTTTGTGTAACTGAATCCTTTCCATGTGACAATCGCACAGTATATTCTCCAGGTAGAACAGGAGGTCCACCTGGCTCACGAGCATCAGGCTTAGTTGGTTTAGGTGAATTAGGATTACGAACTCCTTTTCGCCTTAGGCCCCAATATATTCGGTTCATACCTGGCTCTATATCATAGCTAACTGTTCTGATAATATTTTCATTCAAATCTAAAATTTCCATTTTAATTTTTTCTTTCTTTGAAGAAATACTCTTTTTCATATTATTTCGGTTATTTTTAGATTTTTGTTTCTTGCTTGGACTAGGATTAAATACAAAAGTTAACATTGCACCATTTCTTCGATTCTCTCCAGAAAAAATTGCGTTTGCTTCAAAACGTGTTCCTGCAGCCTGTCGGTTTATTGCTAAAACAGCAGTTGGTGGTTCAAAAAAGTGTAGTCGTTTTTCCAGGAGATTTTCAGAATTGCTAGCTATTTCTCGTAATGGTCTAATGTCGTCTAAAATATATGCCGCTCTACCAAAAGTCCCAATTACTAGGTCATGTTCTCTAGGATGAATTTTTAGATCCATTGTAGAAACAGTGGGATATCCATTTGTCCATTTAGTCCATGTTTTTGACCCATCAGTTGATATATATAATCCAAACTCTGTTCCTAGAAATTGCAGTTTAGGTTCAATTGGGTCCTGAACATAGCTTAGTGCATATCCCCAAACATTTTCTTCCGAAGCGATTGCTTTCCAGGAATTTCCAAAATTTTCTGTTTTAAATACATAGGGTTTCCAATCATTCCTTCGATAATTATTAATTACTACTACTGCTTCACTGGGATTATATGTCGATGCAACTATTTGTGGTATCCAACTTCCTTTAGGGACTCCGTATATCTTTTTAGATACATTAGTCCATGTTTTTCCACGATCCTTGGTAAGTTGTAGGTTACCATCATCTGTCCCAACCCAAATTATATTTTTATCAAGTGGGCTTGGCTCAATTGCTAGAATTGTTGTATGGTTTTCAGCGCCAGTAGCATCAAAAGTTAATCCACCACTTTTATGTTGCTCTTGTTTACTAATATCATTAGTTGTTAAATCAGGTGAAATAATATCCCAATTATTTCCTCTGTCATTACTATAATGAACAAACTGACTACCATAAAAAATAGCATCTTCATCAAATGGATCTTGTGCTATAGCAGCATTCCAATTAAATCTTAAATATTTTCCATCTGGGTGTACAGGTTTGATTAACTGCGTATGACCAGTAATTAAGTCATATCTACCTACATTTCCTTGTTGGCTCATAGCATACCCATAACGTGAATTGGCTGGATGGGGAACTACATCAAAACCATCGCCAAAAAATAGTTCTTCCCAATATGAATTTCGTATTCCACCTGCCCTCCAAACATATGCAGGACCTCTCCAGGAACCATTATCTTGCATTCCTCCGTAAACATTATATGGCCAGTCCATATCATAATTGATATGGTAGAATTGTGCTAGAGGAAGATTTTCGACAAAACGCCATGTTTTACCACGATCGAGAGATATATTTAATCCTCCATCATTACCTTCAATTATAAATTGTGGATTTGTTGGGTGACTCCAAAAAGCATGATGATCGGGATGAACTCCATTTGCTCCATATGCTGTCATGAGCGATTGGAAAGTTTTACCGCCATCATTTGAAACTGTCACATAGGTGTGAAGATTATATATTCGATTTTCATTAATAGCATCAACATAAATCTCAGCATAATAAAATGGTCGACCTCCAATGTTTTTCTCTGATACTTTTTTCCATTTAAAACCACCATCTTCTGATTTATATAATGCATTCTTTTTTGATTCAATCAAGGCATAAATAATTTTTGGATTACTTCTCGCTATTGCAAGACCCATGCGACCAAGATCTCCTTTAGGAAGACCATCTTTCTCAGATAGTTTTTTCCACTTTTTGCCTCCATCATATGTTATAAATAACCCAGAGCTAGGCCCCCCAGATTCGAAAAACCAAGGCCAGCGCCTGAATTGCCACATATTGGCAATCAATTTATTTGGATTATAAGGATCCATTATCATTTCACCAATACCAGTTGATTCATCTACATATAGAATTTTTTCCCAAGTATCACCTCCATCAGTTGTTTTATATACACCACGATCCTTACTATCACCCCATGCTGAACCCTGTGCGCCTATATATACTATGTTAGAATTTTGCGGGTTAATAAGCACTCGATGAATATTGCGAGTTTCACCAAGGCCTTTATATTCCCATGTATTCCCACCATCAATACTTTTATACACACCATACCCAGCTGATTGACTATTTCGAGGATTTCCTTCACCAGTTCCAACCCAAATTACATCAGAATTTGTGGGATCAACTGCAACATCCCCAATAGATGCAGCCTTTTGATTGTCAAAAATAGGTTCCCACTTTACACCACCACTTTCTGACTTCCATAAACCACCGGACGCAGTTCCTACGTACATTATATCTGTATTTGAAAGGACAACATCGATTGCCGTGACTCTACCGCTCATTCCTCCAGGACCAATTGCCCGAGCTTTCATGGCCTTTAATTTTTCTATGTCTAATCCATCTGCAAATAAAGCGGATGATATAGTTATCAATGAAAATATAATTTTTTGTTTCATTTTTTCCTCAATGATTTAAAAGAGTTTTTAATTGTTTTCAAATGTGCAGCCAAATTCAGTTCCGATAGGAGATCCTGGTGGAGCAATAGGGATTTTAATTGTCTCAAAATCTTCTGGATTATCAATAAAAGACTGAGTTCTCTTATGTAGCATTTTGTAATGATCGCGATCTCTTTTTGTTTTTGAAAACTTTAATAATTCATCTACTTGTCGTTTGGCATTTTTCAATTCATCTACCTGAGAACTCTCTTTGTAGTTTGTAGGTATTCCTCCGAGTAACTTGAACTGGTAGTTCAATGATTCCATATTAGCCATTATAATTGTTTGAGCTGCTGGAGATGTATTTTTATTCTTTACGAGTGATAATAAATGATCTAGAACAACAAAATCAACATTACGTTTTATTTCCCCACTTAGGCCACTTGGTGCAGAACGTAATAGAGTTCCATCAATAATACGATCAATTACTTTTTCTAATCCAGGCTGTTTGGAATCTCGAGCATGATATTCAACCAATCGAGTAGCTCTTTCAGGATGCAAAAGAACTCTAGAGGTTAACCCAGCTGCAGTCTCTGCAAGACTTACACCATCAAAGGTAACACCCGTTCTTGAGTTAAAAGATTCTCTAGTTCTTCCATGACCTGATGCTCTAGGGGGGATTAACTTCAATAATTCTTCTCTTAAAACTAGTGAGCTAGGTTGCAAAGTATTAATTAATCCATCAAGCGCTTCCATTTGAAAGCTAGGATCAATGAATTCTGTAACTAATTGGCCATCACCCCTTAGTGCATATGTGAAGTTTAACCCAGCAACAACTTTTGAAGCTGCTTCTATTTGGTATCTATGCAAAAAATAAATAGGAACTAATACATCTTCAATATCACTATAAGGTTGACCAACACGGATATTATTTTCACCGAAGTTATTTAAAGCTACTTTTCGTACTTCCATTAAATTAGATAATTCTGTTACAGGATCTTTTCCGTTATCCCAAAGATGTGCTTTTGGATGTGCTGATCCTAATGGTCTAGCATCTTTATCAGTGATAAAAATTAAGTTTCGCTCAATTCCATCCTGTATAATATCTTCTAAAGCTGAATCTTCATTGACATCATCAGGGAAATCTTGATAACCGTATGCTATTGAAATTTTATCCCATTCACCTATTCCAACATCATATGCATTCCTCCATTCAACATCACCGTTTCGATTTAGTGAAATTGTAGGGTGAGGATAATCCATTACAGATGCACGATCATCTGCGCTTGAAATAAAATTATGTTGCAAACCAATTGTATGTCCAATTTCATGAGCAACTAATTGTCTTACTCGAGCTAATGCTAATTCTTTCATATACCCTGGTACTTTTCCCCCATGTTTATAAGGTGCTAGCAACCCAGTGGCAATTAAATAATCTTGTCTTAATCTTAATGATCCAAGAGATACATTTCCTTTTATTATCTCGCCTGTTCTTGGATCAGTTACACTACTTCCATAAGACCAGCCTCTTGTTGCACGGTGGACCCAATGAATCATATTATATCTAACATCCATTGGATGAGCACCTTTTGGTAAAATTTTCACTTGAAATGCATTTTTATATCCTGCCGCATTATAGGCTTGATTCCACCATCTTCCGCTTTCCAACATAGCTGTTCTGACAGGTTCAGGAACTCCAGGGTCAACATAGTAAATGATTGGTTCAATTGCTTCACTTATACGTGCTCGAGGATTCTTTTTTTGAAGTCTATGCCTTGTGATATGACGAATATAGATTGATTCATCAAGAGGCACTGCATAATCTTGAAATGACATTGCATAATAACCAGCCCTAGGATCATGCTTTCTTGGTGCATATTGATTGTCAGGAAGTTTAACAAATGAATGATGCATACGAACAGTTATTGAATTAGCACTTGGAGTTACTTGACGGACATAATTGCCAGGATTAGATCCAGTAAAAGTCATTAATGATTCAACTTCAGTATTATCAGGAAAATTCATTGTGGCAGGTAAATAAATAGCAGACCTGCTTTTATCGACTTTATAATTTCCCATTTTTCTGCCTTTTAGTCTTTGAATCACTTGATGAGCATCATGTAAAAAAAAGTCAGTTGCATCAATTAAAATTCGACTATTTTCTTCAATGCCGACTTTAAAACCCCAAAGAGTTGATTTTGCAAATGCATCAGTTACAGATTGTTTCTCATTTGGATCATTAGTAATTGCTCGATAAGAATAATTTGGTTGTATTAATAGTATTTTAGGCCCAACTCTATGAAAATAAACTATTCGTTCATTTCCCAATTGTCCACGGTCAAGTCCAATATCATTAGATCCTACACCTGCAGTCAAAGAATTAACATACAAAAATTCCTGATCAAATTTTGTTATTTCTATCCAAAGTTTTCCAGCTTTACTATCCCAATACATATTGAAAAAACCAGTCATTTTATCCATCGATTTTGTTTTTTCATCTATGGGACCACCAATGATAAAGCTGATTGCCAATACGGATAGAAAAAAATTTTTCACAATTACCTCCTCTTTGTTGACTGTATGGAATGTCAATTTAATTGTCTAGAAAGAAATGAAACAGGAAAAAATACATATCAAATTCACCTAGAAAATTATTTTTATTAGATTAAATTAAAAATAATGATAAAAAAATATTTATTTATTTTATTGTGCTTATGCATTTTTGGATGTGGCCCTAGATCAAGTATAGGTAAAATTACAATTCCAATTGCAGGCGAAGAAATAACTCTTGTATGGGTTGATGGTGGTTCATTTATAATGGGAAGTTCTGAATTAATTGCTAACAGTGATGAAAAGCCAACTCATAAAATTCATATTGATGGATTTTGGATGACTGAAACTCCAATCACGAATAATCAATTTGCTGCTTTTGTCAATTCAACAAATTATGTAACAACAGCTGAAAAAGCTCCATCACTTGAAGAAATGATGTTACAATTACCAAAGGGTTCTCCTCCAATACCAGATGAATTTTTAGTTCCAGGGTCTTTGGTATTCATTGCTGGTCGTGCAGCTGCAACTTCATATTCATCTATTGATTGGTGGAAATGGTCTCCAAACACAAATTGGAAAAGCCCTCGTTTAGAAAATCCAACATTAGATGGGTTTGGAGATCATCCTGTAGTCCATGTCTCGTGGTATGATGCAACAGAATTTTCATTATGGTCAGGAATGCAATTGCCAACAGAAGCGCAGTGGGAGTATGCTGCAAAACTAGGCAATGTAACAAATACTCGAGAAATGAATATTTGGCAAGGTATTTTCCCAATTAATAATGAACCAGTTGATGGTCATTTAAAAACAAATCCCGTTAAATATTACAAACCAAATAGTATTGGATTATATGATATGGCAGGGAATGTTTGGGAATGGGTAAGAGATTGGTATCGTCCAAATACATATTCAATGGAAGGTCGGTCAAAGAACCCAGTTGGACCGAAATCGAGTTTTGATCCAATGGAGCCAAGTGTGCCGAAACGAGTTACTCGAGGAGGATCTTTTTTATGTAGTGATCAGTACTGCGCTGGGTATCGGACTACTGCTAGGATGAAATCTAGTCCTGATACAAGTTTAGAGAATACTGGCTTCCGATGTGTTATGTCCAAAGCTCAAATGGAAAAATTACTTAAAATGAATTAATTTATTCTTCCCAAGCAGGACATAGAAAATCTTTATAATCGCAGTTTTTGCATATAAAATCATTTTTATTTGTTTCAAATTCACCATTCCTTATTCCTTCAGCAATTTTTCGAATTTTTTGTTTATTTTCTTCTAATTCATCACTTGAAAACTTATGCGAGGAAATTGGATCATCACCAAAACGTAAATAATGAAGGATTGCCTGTCCTGGCTCACCTTTAATATCTGGAAAAGCTTTACTAATAATTGCTTCAGTGTAAAGCGCCATTTGCATATTTTTAGATGCTTTTTCTTTTTTTCGACTAGTTTTATAGTCAACTATATTTAATAAGCCATCTGTATAATCAATCCGATCAATTTTTCCTGAAATACTTACATTAATATCCTCTATATCATAAGAGAAATGCTTCTCTACTCCAACTACGTTAGGTTGATTTTTATTAATATATTCAAAATAATTAGATAATAATTCTAATCCCTGTTTTTTGAATTCATCTGCACGTAAACGATATTCAAAAGAATTCTCTCGCCAATGCTTATTTAATAATTCCAAAAGTTTATCTTTTAATTGTTCTTCATTAGGAAGGCTATGAAAGTCTTCTAAAATTGAATGAATGATTGAGCCAAACTCAGAACTAGCTCGAGTTCTTTGCTCAGGTACCTTATCAATATATTTTAGTCTATACTTATAGGAACATGTATTGTATGTGCTAATTTTGCTTGAGGATAGCTTAAGTTTTGAAGTAGGTCCAAGTTTATAATCCTTTGCTGATCTATCATTCATAGTTGTATTCTTTTCTATCTCATTAAGGATATCACGTGCATTATTTATTTGATTTGCAGCAATTTCACGATTCAGATTAGCCAACAATTGTTGCTGTTTTTCATTCAATGAAAATTGTTTTTCTGTTTTACTACCCATTTCTTTTATCTCCATAGGTTGCGGATTCAAATCTTCTAACTCTTTTATAAAAAGAGATTGTCTTTTTGTTGGTCCAAATAAAAATAATTGTTTTTCTGCTCTAGTAATTCCAACATAAAAAACTCTTCTTTCTTCTTGTTGATGCAATTCTTTAATACTTCCATCTGTGTTTTTGCCCCAGGCCATCCATGAGCTTGGAGGACGGTCTATTATCTGAGGACGTTTTAAATTACTTGGGAAGCTACCGCTATAAAGAAATGGTATTATTACTATGGGGAATTGTAGACCTTTACTTTGATGGATAGACATAACCTGTACTGCTAGGTTTTTATTATTAATTTCAGGTTGGGCTGCACTTTGGTTTTTATCTAAGGCCATCACATCCATAAATCTTATCCATTTATCTAATTTGCTATTTGGATTTTTATTAACAAATTTTTCTGCAATATCTAAAATTTTTCCTGCATTGGCTAAGTTTAGTCTATGTGAATATCTATAATGATTGCGTAAATTTTTCACTAAAGGTGAATCTTTTAAAATTTTGAATATTTCCCAAACCATTTCATCAGCTTTGAGTGTTTTATTATAAGCTCTTTGGAGATTTAAGACTGAATCAGATATAAATGTAATATGATGAGAATCTTTTTTAATCCTTTCAAGCTGAGTTAACTTTTCATCAATAGATGTACGTTCGAGAGATTGAAAAAATTTTGTTGTCCATGTTTGGCCAAGGTGTTGTTTTAAGATTCGATAAAGTCCAATATCAGATTTTCTATTTTTTAAGATAAGATTTGACCATGACAAAACATCTTTTACTATTGGAACATCAAAAAATTTTTCAATGTGAACATCTACTGGGATTGCAGATTTTTGCATTGCATCAGATATGGCTGTAACATTTCCCCAACCACGACAAATAACGGCAATGTTTCCGTATAGTGCTTCTCCGTTATTGATTAGTGAGTGTATTAAAGTTGGTAGTTGCTCTAACGTTTCTTGTTTATTTGTCTGAATCAATGAAGGTTTAGGCCCAGTTTTTTCATTCCCATCAATACTTTTTAAAATCTTAGGTGTCCTATTTGGGTTATTCATAATTGAAGCGTTCGCTAAATCTAAAATTTGTTTTGTTGAACGTCGATTCTCCGTCAGAGTGATTTCTGCATAATTTATTTGAGATTTATACCGACTTCTGAAATCAGTAATATTATAATAATTGGCACCACGGAAAGAGTAAATACATTGATCCTCGTCTCCTACGACAGTGATACTTGGATTGTAGTCTATAATAAGATTAACAATTTTGTTAAGAGCATAATTGTTATCTTGGTATTCATCAATAAATATATGTTTGAATTCTTTTTGTACTTCTTTTAAAATTTTTTGATCATTATTAAGTAATTCATAACAACCTAAAATCATGTCTCCAAAATCTAAAGCATTATTATCTGACTTAATTTTTTGATAAAAAGAGTACGCTTTAATTAGGTCCTGTAATTGAAGAACTATCTCATCCAATTCTGTATTATCAAAATTAATACCTGGGAAATTGATGTTTAACCATTCTTTAGTGAATTCAACATTATTCAATTTATTTTTGAGTTCATTGTAGGATAGTAATTCATCACTTACATGACCAAAAAATGGTATAAAAGATTCTTGTATTGTTCTTATTGGATCTTCAAGAAATTTCCCAGATTTCATAAAGGTCATTTCGTCAAAATGATTTGTAAGGTAATATAGCGTATCACTCTTATCCCAAAGGATATCATTACTATGATCATCTGAGCCGTAGCGTCTTATGATAAAATGGCAAAAGCTATGGAATGTTCCTACAAAAATAGAATCTGTTTGATCTCCTAAAATAGATTTTAGAGTATCATGTGCTTCAGAAGTAGCTTTATCAGTAAAAGTAAGTAGTAAGGTATTTTCAGAATTTATTGATTTAGATGTAATCAGATGACGGATACGATGAAGAAGTGTTGATGTTTTTCCGGTTCCCGCACCAGCAATCAGCATCAATGGTGATGGAGGTCTTTTAATAGCTTCATCTTGCCTTCGACTCGCTTTAAAGTTTCCATAAGAGTATGTCATTATAGAAATTAGTGAAATAGTTTTTGATAAAAAATATTTCGTCGATATTTCAAATATTTTTATTAATTTTTTTAACCTTTCAATAAAACTATTATCTAATTGGCTAAATGAATGAAACGAACAAAAGGAAAAAAAGGAAGTAAATCATGAAAAGACTAATCTTGCCAATCTCAACTCTACTTCTAATGACTATTGGTTGTGACAATCCAATAATTGATGATCGAGTTGAACTAGACAATTCAGAATTACAAGACTTTTCCTCCGAATTATCCTCGGACCTCGGGTTAAGTAAAACATCTGCCAATGCAGTTAATGGTATTTTAAATAAGCATGGTCGCGGTGGAAAGCACAGGGCACCAGGGTTTTTATGGAAAGTTGCTGATGAACTAGCTGATAAATTATCTGGTGAAGAAAAGGCGCGTCTTTTTGAAAAAATGGAAGAAAAAGAAATTCCATTATTTAGTAATTCAAAAGGAAAAAAAGGAAAAGGAAAGAAAGGCGGAAAAAATCATAAGGACTTTAATGGAGTTGTTAAGGTATTGACTGTTGATCAAAAAGTGACCTTTAAAGCTATCATTGCTGCTTATAAAGAAAAATTTAAAGCAGTTCATGAACAAGTCAAAGATGGTACTCTGACTAAAGAAGATGCTAAGACTGAATTGGATGCTTTAAGAGAAGCAATGAACGCCGAAGTTGATGCGCTGCTTACGGATGATCAAAAAGCTCAACTCGAGCAAAATAAAGCGGATTATGAAGCTAAACGTCAAGCTTATAAAGATTCTTCAAAAGCTGTAATGACTGCTGTCCTTGGAATGACCTCAGAGCAATTGTCTGAATTTGATACTGCGAATCAAGAAGCAAGAGATGCGGCCAATGCTCTTTTTGAGAAAGCAAAAAATGGTGACATTGATAAAGATACATTAAGAGAAGGTTTGAAAGCTATTTTTGTATCTAAGAATGAAAAAATGTCAAACATATTTGATAATGGTCAATTAGAAATTATAAAAATTCATAAAGCTCTTGAGATGCGTATGAAAAAGCATAAAAGTGGAAAAGGAAAAATGCGTGGTGGTAAAAAAGGGCGTGGTGGAAAGAAGGGGAGTAAAGGTTAGGGTTTTAACATAGTCTCTTTAATTAATTTGATCAAAAAAGGCTGAACTAAAATATAGTTCAGCCTTTCTGATTATAGATAATTATGCTAAATTAATAGCATAATTATTATCAAAAAAATCTTTATAATATTTATTTAGGAAAAAAGGGGAATTTTATGAAAAAATTATCATCACTTCTTTTAGTTACCTTATTAGTAACAATTGGTTGTGAAAAGTTAAGTAAAGAAGATATCCTTGTTGAGGATCCAGACCTTCTTGCGTTATCCCAGGGATTAGATTCAGATATTGGTCTAAGTAAAAGTAGTTTGAATTCCTTAAACGATGCTTTAAATCGTCATGGAAAAAATGGAAAACATCGTGAGCCAGGTTTTTTATGGAAAGTATCAGCTGAGCTACAAACTTCACTATCTGATGATGAAAAAGAAAGACTTTTTGGATGGATGGATGATCAATTAGTGCCCTATTTATATGGCACTGGAATGGATGATCGACGTGGTAAAGGACCGGGAGATCATCATCATGGCGGAATGGACTTAAGGATGATTTCTTCGGTTTTAGATAGTACTCAAAAAGTAACCTTACGATCTATACTCGATTCTTACAGAACTCAAATGGGCTCTGTAATGGAAAAAGTAAAAGCAGGAACTTTAAGCAAAGATGATGCAAAAGTTGAGCTTGAAGCACTTGAAACAGCGATGTTTGCTGAAATTCAAGCATTATTAACTGATGAACAAAAAGCCAAAATTGATGCTATGCTTGCAGAAATTAAGCAAAAAATGGACGCAATCAGAAAAGCAGAACGTGATGCTATGGTTGGTGCCTTAGAAATGACTTCAGATCAAGAAACTTCCTTGGATGCTATAAATAAAGAATCTGCAGATGCACAAAAAGCTTTGATGGAAAAAGCAAAAAATGAAGAAATGAGTAGAGAAGATATTAAAGAAGCTCTTGAGCAACTAATTGGAGATAGAAATAGTAAAATTGAAACTCTTTTTAGTGATAAGCAAGTTGAAACTATTAAAATTTATACAGCATTAAGTATGCAATATTCAAAACATTGCGGTGGTAAAGGAGACGGTAAGGATAAGGATGATCGTGGGGGTACTGGGAAAAAATAATTAGACTCTGTCATTCTATTTAGTATTAAGGCTATTTCAATTTTTTGAAGTAGCCTTTTTTTTATATGAACATTTTAACTTTTCTATCGTTTACTTGTCTAAGTAGGTATATGCATGAAAACGGACGAAGAATTAATAAAACAATTTCAGAGTGGAAATGACGATTCGTTTAATGAATTGGTTAAACGTCATCTTCCTGGAACCTATGGTTTTTTTATTAAGTTCACCTCAGACCCCATTGAGGCAGAGGATTTAGCTCAAGATGTTTTCATCAAAATGTATAAGGCTCTTAAAAAATTTAGATTTCAGTCAAAGTTTAAAACATATCTTTATCGAGCAAATATCAATATGTCAAATACTTACCTTAAAAGGAGTAAATGGCGAAATTTATTACACTTGGACCAAGCTCCTGAGCCAGTCCATTTTGATAATACAAATGAAGATCAATGGAGACGTGATGAATTATGGGATGCGGTATCTAAGCTGCCATCAAGGCAAAGGATTGTTGTAACAATGCGCATTGCAGAAGAAAAGCCATATAAAGAGATTGCGGAAGTTATGGGAATAAGTGAAAATTCAGCTAAAGTGAATTACCATCATGCGGTAAAAACTTTAAAGGATCAATTAGAGAATTGAATTATGAATATAGAAAAAGAATTTAAAAACATTGTCCAGTCTCGAGTCGAATCTATAGATGAGGATAATTTTATTAATAATTTACATCTCGAGCGTAAGCGTCGACATGCAAAAAAAATTGGTTTTATTAATGGAGTATCAGCAGCAGCATTTTTAGCTATTTTCGGATTTGCATCAATGAATCAACTAACTGATGATTTTTCTGTTTATGCGTCAAATGATCTGCAAGCGTTAGAAGTAATGGATGAAGAGACAGAGGCCTATGTATATGACATTGCTTCTTATTTAGTTGACTCAAGCGATGATATCTGGGAAACAATTATGTTTTTTGATGAAATCCAATATGAACCTATAATTGCTATGAATAATAGAGGTATAGAATGAAAAAAAAAGTTATCCTTTCGACTTATTTAATTGCCACAGGATTATTGTTGGCTCAACCTGGTAAAACAAAGGGACCAGGGGGTCAATATGGTGAAAGAATGGAAATGATGATGGTCTGGAAACTGACCGATCATTTGGGACTTTCACAAAAACAGGCAGAAAAGTTTTTTCCTATCATGCGCGACCATCAGAAAGAATTGATGGAGATTCGTAAAGAGGAAATGGAATTATTTGATCCTACTTTTACTAAAGTGAAAAAAGGTGAAGCAGTTTCAAACTCTGATGTTAATAAGCTATTAGGAAATATAAAATCTTTTGAAGACAAAAAGACTAAAGGCAGAATTGATTTTATTAAGAAGTCAGGCAATATTTTAGACCCAAATCAGCAAGTAAAGCTTTTAATGTTTGAACCGGCTGTAAAGCAACAAATGCAAAGGAGAATGAAAGAAAATTATAGACCTCCAATGCGTGGTGGAAAACAAAAAGGAAAACGACGATTTTAATTTATAGTAGTTGTTAAAAAACCCTCAATTTATTGGGGGTTTTTTATTTTAGTTAGATACTAATTTATATACTCTTATCAAAACATTTAATGACAAAAATATACAATTTTAGCGCTGGTCCAGCAATGTTGCACTCTTCTGTTTTAGAAGCTGTTTCTAACGCTTCTAAGGATTATGAAGGTCATGGGCTAAGTTTGATGGAAATGAGTCATCGGTCTAAACTAGTTATGGATATGGTAACAGAAACAGAATCTTTAACGAGAGAATTATTAAATATATCGGATGAATATCATGTATTATTTCTTCAGGGCGGTGCCTCTCTTCAATTTTCAATGATACCAATGAATCTGCTAGATACAAATATGATAGCTGATTATGCTGACACTGGTGCTTGGTCTGCAAAAGCAATTAATGAAGCTCAATTGTTCGGTAACGTAAATATAGTATGCTCATCAAAGGAATCGGTATATAATCATATACCAAAGCAACTTAATCAAGATGAGAATGCTAGGTATTTACATATCACAAGTAATAATACAATATATGGAACTCAGTGGCATGATTTCCCTACGTTGATTAACACTAATACATGCTTAATTGCAGATATGTCTTCCGACATATTTAGCAGGAAAATAGATGTGAGTCAATTTGGATTGATCTATGCTGGTGCACAAAAAAATATTGGCCCAGCTGGCGTGACGTTAGTAATTATTCGTGAGGATATCCTAGGTGCGATTAATCGAAAAATTCCTGCAATGATGAATTACAAAACACATATTGAAAAGAACTCAATGTTTAATACGCCACCAGTAATGGCTATATATGCGGTTAATCGTTCACTAGTATGGTTAAAAAATATTGGTGGTGTTGATTCTATTGAGACCAAAAATAAATTAAAAGCTGAAAAGCTTTATAATGAAATAGAAAGAAATCCTTTATTTGTGAGCCCAATAGCTAAAGAGGATCGTTCAATAATGAATGTTCCCTTCATATTTTCTAATGGGGAAGACGAAGAAGAGTTTTTATCTTTTTGTCATGATCGAGGGCTAAGAACATTAAAGGGTCATCGCTCAGTAGGTGGTTTTCGCGCATCAATATACAATGCAATGCCTGAAGCTGGAGTCGATGCATTAATTCAAGCAATGAAAGATTATGAGTCTAGGTAAATAATATATAATTGAACTGGTTTATCATTTATATCTCTTTTAATAATATCTTTTAATGTAAAACCAAGCTTTTTCAGTAAATTTATTGATCCATTATTATCTGGAGAAGTAATAGCAAGAAGATTATCAAAATGAAGTCTATTCTTTGCGTCTTCAATTACTGCTTTAGATGCTTCATAAATAAATCCCATTCTTCTAAACTCAGGGAGTATTGCAAAACCAATATCTGGAAAAGCTAAATCATCGCGTTTAAGTAAACCGCAGATACCAATGGATGTTGCATCTTTTAATTGAACAAGATATAGACCATACTTATGATCCTTATANNTTTGTTTTGGACNAGTATTAATAAAGNTTACNGCATCTTGANCNGATNTTATNCCCTTGTCACCAATATAAGTTATAAAGTTCTGATCNTTATANAGNTTATGGATGAACTCTGCATCCTTGGTTTTCAATTCAGTGAGAATCAATCGATCAGTTTCAAGAACGCTCAATGATTATTGATCCCAGATTGTACCTTTTTTCTTTAGTTTGTTAAGTTTTGGAGCAATGACAAATGTACAATATGGAGCGTTAGGATTATTTTCAAAATAATCTTGATGATAAACTTCTGCCTTATAAAATTTGTCTAATTTTTTTACTTCAGTGGTTATTGGATCATCAAATACTTTTTTAGCTTTTGAAATTGACTTTTGAACAGATTCTTTTTGTGAATCATTTTCGTAATAAATAGCTGATCTATATTGAGTTCCATAATCATTTCCTTGGCGATTTAAGGTCGTAGGGTCATGAGATTTCCAGAAAACATCTAATATTTGATCATAAGAAATAAGTTTTGTATCAAAGGTTATTTTGCACACTTCGGCATGACCTGTATTNCCACTTGTTACATCTTTATAAGTAGGATTTTTAGTGTGTCCACCNGCATATCCTGAGACAACATCAATCACTCCATCTACTCGTTCAAAAACAGCTTCAACACACCAAAAACAACCACCTCCTAAGATAGCTACCTGGGATTCTTCTTTTGACATAATTGCAGTCCTTTTTTGCTGAGATATAACTGTTGTAATCAAAAATAGGAAAACAGTTACATATTTTATGAATACCTTTTTTTCAGTATAAAAATATTTCAAAATTATAATTCCTTTAAATCTTTAAAAAGATTAGTGAGCATCTCTTTTGCATCACCAAAAACCATAACCGTATTCTCAAATCCAAATAGTTCGTTTTGAATTCCTGCAAAACCTGGATTCATGGTTCTTTTATTTACGATTACTGTCCTAGATTTATCTACGTCTAATATTGGCATTCCATATATAGGGCTGGACGTATCATGNCGAGCTGCTGGATTTACGACATCATTAGCACCGAGNACAATTGCTACATCACAATCTTCAAACTCAGGATTAATNTCACCTAGGTCTTTTAACTTATCATATGGCACATTTGCTTCAGCAAGTAAAACATTCATATGCCCAGGCATACGCCCAGCAACTGGATGAATAGCATATAAAACAGTTTTACCCATNTCTTCCAATTGNTCTGCAACTTCACGAGNGGCATGNTGAGCTTGTGCAACNGCTAATCCGTANCCTGGTACAATTATTACTTTGTCTGCTGCNTCTANGATCATAGCTGCTTCATCTGTNGTTGANGANTTTACACTTATCTGNTTNCCAGTATCATTTGAAGTTTCTTCTTCAAGTCCAACTGCNCCAAAAATCACATTCGATAGAGACCTATTCATTCCTTTGCACATGATATTNGTTAAGATGAGNCCTGATGCACCCACTAGTGCCCCAGAAATAATAAGGCCATTATTCATTAATACAAACCCAGTTGCAGAAGCTGCAATACCCGAGTAGGAGTTTAGCAATGATATCACTACAGGCATGTCCGCGCCACCAATTGGAATTGTAAGTGTTATACCTAACAATAGGGCTAAAATAATAATTACATAGAAAAAATTTAATTCTTGGTTGATTCCAGTAGTAATCAGACTACCAATTACTATTAAACTAATTGCAATTATCGCATTAAGAATTTGTTGTCCTCTAAAAACAACTGGTTTGCCACTAACAAATCCTTGAAGCTTACCAAAAGCGATAAAACTTCCTGAGAAAGTTAGTGTGCCAATGAAAACTGACAATATAATTGTGCCTGTAATAAATGTGTTTAATTCGGTAGTACCATATTTAGTAAAATATTCTGCAGCGGCCACAAGAGCAGAAGCACCACCACCAAAACCATTNAAGATAGCAACCATTTGAGGCATCTGGGTCATTTGAACTCTAATGGCAAAAGTTGCACCAATGATTGTACCAATGATCATTCCAGTTGCAATCAATTTAAAGTCTAATAGTTCAAATGAAATGACAGTTGCAATAATAGCAACAAGCATACCTAATGATGCGATTGTATTTCCACTTTGTGCAGTTTTAGGGGAGCTAAGACGTTTAATCCCCATAATAAATAAGATTGCAGCAAGAACGTAGGCAAGGTTTGTATACTCCAAGATCTACTTCCTTTTAAACATTTTTAACATTCGATTAGTGACCATAAAGCCACCAACACAATTGATTGTNGCAAANATTACTGCNACNAANCCNAGCCATGTNCCTAGTTCTCCACCTACTTTAGTCGCAATAATTGCACCAACAATTGCNATTCCAGAAATTGCATTTGAGCCTGACATAAGTGGCGTATGTAATGTNGGTGGTACTTTAGTAATTATTTCATTGCCAACAAAAATAGCGAGAATAAATACAGTNAGAATATTAATCATATCCATAATGATACCTTAAGAGTTAGATGCTAATTCATTAGTTGGTTGATGAGTGATTTCACCTTTATGAGTAAACATTGCTCCAGAAATAATTTCATCATCAAGGTCTAAGTTTATTTCTCCTTCATTCATCATGTGTATGATAAATGAAGAGATATTTTTTGCATAAAGCTGAGAAGCATGAGCNTGCATTGTAGCAGGAAAATTGGATGTCCCATCAATAATTACACCTTTATGGTTTATAATTTCATCTTTTTGAGTCAATTCGCAGTTGCCACCATTTTCAGAAGCTAAGTCTACAATTACAGAACCTCTTTTCATATTCTCAACCACATTTTCATTTATTAAAATGGGTGCAGGTTTACCAGGAATTAATGCTGTTGTAATCACCAGATCAGCTTTTGATGCTCTTTCTTTAATTTTTAATTCTTGTTGTTTCTTATAATCGTCAGATGTCTCTTTAGCGTATCCACCCTCACCAACACCCTCAGTGTTATTTGATTCAACCTCAATAAATTTTGCACCTAAAGATTCTACTTGTTCTTTAACCTCTGGTCGAACATCGAAAGCTTCTACTTGAGCGCCTAATCGATTTGCAGTAGCAATTGCTTGAAGACCTGCTACACCTGCTCCAATTATAAGAACTTTAGCAGGAGCAATTGTGCCTGCGGCTGTCATAAGTAGAGGCATATATACTGCTAAATGAGAGGCACCTACGAGAACAGCTTTATATCCTGCAATATTAGCTTGAGAACTTAGTGCATCCATAGCTTGAGCTAAGGTTGTTCTTGGGATTAAATGCATTGAGAACCCTGTTATTTTCTTATCTTTTAATTTTATAACTTTTTCAAATTCATTTGTTGTTTGAAAAAGTGAAATAAAAATAGAATTCTCAGGAAATGATTCTATTTCATCAAATGTAGGAGAAAGAACTTTTAAAATAAGATTCGCACCAACCAAGGTAGATTTTGGATCAGATTTTATATGCGCACCTGCATCAGAATAATCCTGATCTGAAAAAAAAGATTCATGCCCAGCTCCAGACTCAACTTGGACTGTTAAACCGCTATTAATTAATTCCAAAACGGTTTTAGGAGTCGCTGCAACACGAGTTTCTCCTACGATAGTTTCTTTTAAAATGGCCGCAATCATTTAATAATCCAAATATAATAGGTTTAATACAGCTAGTAAATTTAGGACATTATGCCGCAATATGTCTTGATTTCATTTCAAGATTTTTTCTAACTATATCATAAGTAATTTTAGATGATGTATAGACATTATATAATTTGTTTAAGCTTATTATTTTCTTCATGCGCTCCAACTCTTAGAGTTAGTGATCGTTACCCAAATAATCAGAAAAAGACTGTTGATGTGATTAAAGAAGAAGGTTCTTCCTACAAGCTTATTAAAAAAATTAATTACTATGATGATGGNAATGTTCTTTCTGAAGTGNCNTTTACTAATCAAAAAATGCATGGNAATTTTTTTNAATANCATCGCAATGGAAGAGTCAGTGTTAAGGGGAAGTATAATTATGGAGAAAAAATTGGAAAATGGACNTGGCGNGATGATCTNGGTATTATAGATTCAATTTATTCTTATGATCGTGGATTNTTAAATGGTTCNAGTAAAATNTTCAATGNTGGAGAATTAGTTATTCGNCAAAAATATTTTAATGGNAAANTNAATGGNAAGTTTACTGAATATTTTCCTGGAGGAGGTATTAAAGTTAATGGTACATATTTGGATGATATACCTCATGATAAATGGACATGGCGATTAGAAAATAAATCAAAATCAAGATTGATTAGTTATAATAAAGGNATAAAATCTGGTGATTTTAAGGTTTGGAGTAATGGAGAATTGACTTTATCTGGAGTTTTTGANAATGATNTTCANAGTGGNGANTGGAANTGGTTTCGNTCAGNNAAAAANCTNGATTCTTTAATNACNTTTNCNAANGGGNNTTATAATGGTTTNTATNAAGTNTGGCATCAAAATNGTNANCAAGCNATTNTTGGNNAATATCTTAATGANTATCNNGAAGGNAAATGGGAGTGGTGGTCTGAAGATGNAANTNTAGATTCNGTTAAAACATTTTCNANTGGNTCGCTAAATGGNNCNTTNATGATNTATCATAATAATGGAGTNTTNNCANGATCTGCAAACTTTAGACTAGATNNATTAGATGGNTTGGANTCANTATACTATNTTTCNGGACAGNTAAAAGAAAAAACTACTTATANCNCAGGNGAAAAAATGGGTNNTTATGAGANTTGGGCACNTAACGGTAATATAGAAGAAATAGGTTCATACCTTTCTGATCAATTGCACGGTCAAATTAAAAGATGGTATTCAAATGGATCTCCAGCTTCTTTATTTACATATAAAGATGGTCGCTTAAATGGATTAATGCAAGTTTATTCATTATCAAATGTTTTAAAACGCGAGTCTTATTATAGAAAAGGAAGTGAAATAGCGAGATTTGAATATCATGACAATGGTCGGTTTAAACGGATAATGACCGTTGACGATGGCATGACTCTTTATGAGCGTAAGTGGAATTATAATGGAGTTGAAGAAACTAATGAATTATTTATT
>PASX01000053.1 GCA_002713455.1 Fidelibacterota bacterium | reverse complement strand
ATATTTTGGATTAATACATTGTGGTTGGAGGGGAACGAAAAATAAGATTGTTTCTAACACTATAAACAAAATGAAATTTTTAGGATCAGACCCAAAAGAGATTAAAGTAGTTATTGGGCCATCAATTAATCAGTGTTGTTTTGAAGTGGATTTAGATGTTTCAAAATTTTTTTCTAAGAATTATTCAAAAAAGGGGAATAATTCAAAATATATGTTAGATATAAAAAAAATAGTTTATGATGAATTAATTGAGTCTGATATTCCTTGCCAAAATATCTACTTGGATAATGATTGCACATATTGTATCCCAAGTAAATATTTTTCATATCGTAGGGAAGGTGAAATAGCAGGCAGAATGATCGCAATCGCTGGTTGGAGTTTCTCTTGAATATAGTAGAAGGCATTTTTCTCGGATTTATTCAAGGCATCACTGAATTCCTTCCAATAAGTAGCTCAGGTCATTTGGTTATGGCTCAAAATATAATGGGTCTAAATCCTCCAGGAAATATGATCGAAGTAGCAACGCATTTAGGAACATTGATAAGTGTAATATTTATATATAAAAAAGATATTGTTACTATCATAACTGATTTTATTTATTCGAAAAATAGAAAATTTGTTTTCTTTTTAATTATAGGTACAATTCCATCCGTAATATTTGGTCTAGGAGGTAAATCAATTATCTTAACCTTATTTGAATCAACTAAACTGGTTTCAGTTTGTTTAATAATTACTGGATTAGTTCTTCTATTGTCAATTAGAATAAGTAGATCAAATTCCACATTCAATTTAAGTAACAGCTTTTTAATTGGTTTATCACAAGCATTTGCAATAATACCAGGAATTTCTAGATCAGGAATGACTATAACAACTGGAATGATGTTAGGTATTCCTCCTAAAGAAGCTGCAAGATTTTCATTTTTATTAGCTATCCCTGCGATTTCTGGAGCCGGTATTCTGACAGCTATTGAACCAATATCGGAATCAACTCAATTTAGATTTGAAGTTTTATTATCATCCTTTTTAACATCTTTTCTAGTTGGGCTCGTATGCCTTAAATGGCTTTTAAAAATATTAAATAATGGGAAATTCCATTTTTTTGGTTTCTATTGTATTATTTTTGGCATAATAACTATTATATTTGTTTAAATGAAAAATTATAGATTACCAATCAAATCATTTGATATTGCTATTAATGATTTAAAAAATGATATACCTCAACCAGTTTATTTTTTAATGGGGGAAGACTATTTTTTACAAGAATTTTTTGTAAATNAATTGTTAAAAATAATTCAAAAGGATAAGCCAATACAAAAAACTATTTTAATTCCTGATGATATTGGTTCAAAAGATATTTTAGATAGATTAACATCCTTAGATTTATTNGATTCAACAAAGTTGTTTATTTTAAGAAATCCAAACGGTATAAAGGGAAATTTAAGAGATGAATTAGTTGAATATTGNAAGAATCCATCCGAGCAAAATATATTAATATTGATACAAGATGAGTATGGAACAAAAAATAAAATGTTAAAAGAGCTTGTAAAAATATCTAATCCGATTTCAGTGTCAATTCCTTTCGAAAGTGAAATGGTTAATTGGGTAAAATATTTTTTCAAAAAAAATGGATTAAAAAACATACCAAAAGATATAATTGAAACTATTATAAGTATTAGTGGTGATTCATTGTTTCATATAAAAAATGAAATCAATAAGATTTGTGTAAATATTAATTCTATTGAAGAACTGGATAGNGACTTTATTGAACAATTTTCTGGTTGGAAAAGAAAATATAGAGAATATGAGTTTTTTGATTATTTAGGACAACGCAATCTAATAAATGCATTGAAAATAGGAAGAACACTTGTTTCACAAAATATTACTATGGGTACTTTACTATATCCTTTAACTGAATTTTTTCAAGAATTGTTATTTATTAAAATTTTTAAGGGAACAAAATCNAATATAAAACGTTTTACTAANCTAGCTAACAGTATAAATAGAAAATTACCAAATTATGCTTCGAAATATTCAAGTAAAGAAATTGTCGCTGCGCTTAAGCGTCTTTCAAATATTGATTCAAAAATTAAAGAATCTAAATTAAATGATGAATCAGCTATTACAGAATTCTTATTCTCAACAATTAAAAATGGATAGTCATTTAAAATACACAGACGAGGATTTGATAGAACGTTTTCAAAATGGCGATGAACAGGCGTATGTAGAATTAGTTAATAGATATCGTGATAGATTAATGAATTTTGTATATCGATTTACAAATGATTCTGAGCAATCTGAAGATATTGTGCAGGACACTTTAATAAAATTGTATACTCATAAACACTACTATAAAAAAATCGCCAAGTTTTCAACTTGGATATATACTATAGCGGCAAATTANGCTAAGACNGAATTGAGGAAAAAAAAGAATAGAAAAACAACTAACCTAAGTCAAATGAGTTCAGAAGAAAAAGATTACGATTTACCTGCAGTACAACCAGATACAGATAAAGCAATAGAGAATGAGTATTTAGAGAAAAGAATTCAAGCTGCTATCAACACACTTCCTTTACATTTTAAGACAGTAATTATACTTAGAGATATTCAGGAACTTTCCTATGATGAGATTAGTAATATAGCTGAAGTTCCTCTTGGCACCGTTAAATCAAGAATTAATAGAGCTAGAATACAATTGCAAAAAGAGCTCAAAGATATAAAGAAGGAGAAAAACTATTGATGGACCGATATAAATTTGAAGATTCAATTTCATCTTATTTAGATAATGAAATGAATCTAAAAGAACGTCAGGAATTTGAAAATTATATGGATGAAAATCCTGAGGCAAAGTCTCTTTTGGAAAATGTGCGAAATAATATTCATTTAATTAAAGAGATGTCACAGGTTAATACATCTCCAGATTTTATAAATAAACTTTTTAGTCGTATTGAATATGAAAAAAATCGACCCTTAAAAAAAATTATCGAAAAACCTTCAAACACATTTTTTGGTTTTTCACCACTTTATGCAAGTCTAATGTCAGTATTAGTTGTTTCTTTTGTTTCAATCGGTTTAACAATGTGGTCTGACAATATTCCTTCAACAATTTCATTNCCTGAATTAAAAGGAAGTATTGTTGATTCCGCACCTGGATCAACTTCAAATATTAATTTGATGAATAATAAAGATTTGGTTGCTACTAATGTTGATTCATCAATTGATTCAACAATCAATAAAAGCAAGAATTTAAACTTAGATGGAAAAGTTAAATTCGTAAAAAATAAACGCTGAATTTTAAAATAATTTAAATCCCTGTATTTTAATGTATTTCATCTCAGGGATTTCTATTTTTCATTATGTTATTTTATAGGCAAATCTCAGTCCTGTTACTGTTTTTTATGATAGTATTTCTTTTTTTTGTACCAGAACAAAAAAATTTAACTTTTATTATATTAAAAGGTTTAACTCTAGGTGCTCTTATAATTATATTTTTTGCTTATGCGGTTCCACGAGATTCATTGAGCAAATTTTTTAATAATAATAATAATAAATTATCTTCAGCTAGTTACAAACAATCTTCATCGATAATTAAAGATTACTACGATCATCTTATTAGCAATTCGGAAGAAATAATAACTACAATGAATGAAAACCTATCTGTTGGGATTTACATTCATGATGATAAAAATGGAGTTTATTCTATTCAAAATAAGATTCCAAATAATTTTGTAAATACGATCGATTCTAATAACAAAATTATTTACAATTTAATTGCTAAGAAAAAAACTCAAGTTATAAAGAAACAAAATAATGATACGGATTGGCAAGAGTTATTAGTTGAAAAATCATGGAGGGGTAGTGAAGCGATTATTGCTACACCTATTATTTACAAAGAATTTTCTATAGGTTTTGTATTAGTTTTTGTTCAACACTTTTCCAAAATAAACCCAAACGATCAATTAGTAATTGAAAAAATTGTTCATACCTTAACTACGGGTATGGAAGAGTTAGAAGAAATTGAAAAACTTATTATTAGTAATAAGTTTAAGTCTAAGCTAGCAAAACTAAATGAGCAACTAGATATAAAATCTGATGATAAAGAATTCATTCATTCAGTTAATGGAATTTGTCGTTCTTTTTTTCAGTATGACAAGTTGACCATATCTTTTTCAAATAAAGATAATTCTACAGCTGATATTATTTTAGTAGATGGTTTTAAAGATGATATAAATGAAGGAAATAATTTTGAAATAAAAAATACGATTCATGGTTTAGCAATTATTGATAATAAAACTATATGTTCTAATTCATGGTATGAAAAATTCCCTGAGATGAACCGTTTTTTGCAGAATGATCGTGATCTACATAGTTTCAAAAGTATTCTTAGTGTTCCAATTAGAATAAATGGAAAATCTACTGGCGTTATATCTTTAGAAAGAATAGATAGTAAAATTTTCTCAGCTATAGATATTAATTTTTTAGAATCACTATGCAGGATATTTTCAACACAAGTATATTTGAAAAATCAATATAATAAAGTTCATTTGTCAGCAATACATGATGGTTTGACTGGCTTATTAAATCATAATGCTTTTTTGAAACGTTTTGATGAAGAGTTAAGTCGCGCTGATCGCTTTAATCAGAGTGTGGGATTGATTGTTTTAGATATAGATAAATTTAAAAATATAAATGATAACTATGGCCATTTATATGGTGATTATGTTCTTGAAGAAGTGAGTAATATTATTGCTCAAAATGTTCGAACAATTGATGTCGTTGGAAGATTTGGAGGAGAAGAATTCTCAGTTTTGCTTGTCAATACAAATATTGATGATTGTATTCCAATGGCGCAAAGAATTGTAGATAAAATTTCTAATAAAACTTTTTTAAAAGATGGGATTGCATCACAAATTACTATCAGTGCGGGTATGGCGGGCTTTCCAACACATTCTGATCAATTGACAAATTTAATTGAAAAAGCTGATAAAGCTATGTATGAAACAAAATCTAAAGGAGGTAATGGAGTCACAATTTCTATATAATGTTAGTTGAAAAAAATATTTTATGATAGAAAATAAAAAACTAAGTTATTAATTACGATGAAAGCGATCAGCAATAATACAATTATTTTATTTTTAGCAGCTTTAATTGGTTGCCAATCAAGCAATTCAACTAAAAAACTTGATATTGAGCATAAATCATCAACGCAAAATAAAAATATCAATAATGAACCAAATAGCGAAGGTTTACGTTATTTTATGAATGGTCAAATGCTTATGAATCAAGGTGATTTTGCAATGGCAATAATTGAATTACAACAAGCTCTGACCTTTGACCCAAAAGTAAGTCCAATCCATACAGCAATTGCTGAGTGCTATTGGAATATTGGTAAGCCTGAACTAGCTAAAAAACATTTGCTAATAGCAATAAAACAAGATCCCCAAGATGAGCAAGCTTTACAAATGATGGCAGATCAGCTTATTGTTCAGCGAGAATACATTGAAGCAGAATCGATTTTTAAACAATTAAACAAAATAGATCCAAATAATATTCGATATATTATTGCACTCGGAGAACTTCTTAAAGTTAAAAAAGACTTTTCTGGCGCTATGAATTTATATTTAAAAGCATTTTCTTTAGAACCAGATAGATATGAATTGTTGGATAATGCAGGACGTTTTGCCCTTCAATTAGATGACTACAATAAGTCAAAATCAATTTATAAACAATTGTCAGAGACGGTACCTAATGAAGAAAGATATTTATTCATATATATTGATTTATTATCAAAATCAAAATCTTATATTGAAGGAATAGAACATATTGAATTGCTAAATAAAAAGTATGGTGAAACTGCAGTCAGAAATTTTCAATTAGGTTTATTACATTATCGTTCTGGAAATACTGATAAAGGTCTTTATTTAATTGAAAATTCTATTAATGAAATCCCGCAAAAAATTGATAATTATTTTTCTTTATTTGAAATATATATTGATAGTGAGAGTTATAATAAAGCTGAAAGTTTATCTGATAAATTAATTGCAGATTTCCCTGAAGATTGGCGCGGGTATTATAGTAGATCCATAGTATATATGAATCAAAATAATTATAGANGTATANTTACTTTATTAGNNCCAGTTAGNGAAACTTTTAGAGATATTTATTCNATCCAATATATNCTTGGNATCTCTNATAATAGATTGAAGCAATATGATGANGCAAGAAATTATTATGAAAGAGCNTTAGTTATTCAGCCTANCTCNATTAGCTTACTTCANTCNATGGCNATACTATATGATTCATTAAATGAATGGGATAAGTCNGACAAAATTTATATNAATCTTATTAAANCNGATAGCTTAGATGCACAAGCNTTTAATAANTATGCATANAGTTTAGTAGAGAGAAATANAGATTTGAAAAGAGCATTAANTATGGCAAAAAAAGCGATTTCTNTAGAACCAAATAATGCTTCTTACCTTGATACTATTGGATGGATATATTANAAATTAGAAGACNTNGANAAAGCCCAAAAATTTTTNGAAGCTTCATTAGAAATCATAGATGATAATGCTGTNGTCNTGGAACATTTAGGTGATTTAATGATGAAAGGCAATAAATCNAANGATGCTANAAATTATTATTTACGTGCTCTAGANNTAGATAAAAACAATCCTANATTAATNANAAAGNCTTCACCTGAATAAAATAGGATATNTAGTNATAATTATTTTNNTTGGNTGCTCAACTGCTCCNGATANATCNGTNGATGTATTTAGTTANCCTGAATTAAAAAATAAATTATACTGTAGAGGTAATGGTTATNTTTTATCTAAAGGAACTCTAGANGGTAGANTAAANTTTAGTTTTACATCTACTCAAGATANTGCTCATATTCAGTTCAAAGATATTATTGGTAGAAAAGTGCTNTTTNTAGTAGTGGCTAANGATCAAATAGATGCATGGGATATGCGAAAAAATATAAGATATGATAAACAATCAATTATTNTAGCCTTACCTATGTTTGAATTGATTAANCCNGGTGAATTAAGGAAGTTTNTNTGGGGTGAAATTCCAGATGNATTNTCTNATNCNGAATTAATTAATTCNAGAACAAAAAAACTTAATGGNCAAATNCAATTTAAATCTANNCAAACAGAAATTGGATCNTTAGTTGATTATGTATCATTCAAAATGATTGAAGANAANGATGANATAAANTTTGAAATAATAAAAAGAGAGTTTGATATGCAATATCCACATCTCATTAAGAATATTCCACAATCAATAAAATTTTTAAAGGATAGATCATGAAAATTTCAGTAGTTGTCCCAGTATACAATGAGGTTGATTCAATTCCTCAACTTCATAATGAATTAAGAGCAATATTGTCTGATTTNGATTCATATGAAATTTTTTTTATTGATGATGGTTCTTCTGATGGATCAGATCAAGAGATTAAAAAAATAATCGAGACTGATTCAAAAATAAATTTAATTCAATTCTATAGAAATTTTGGAAAATCTGCAGCTCTAGCTGAAGGATTCAAATACGCTACTGGTGANTATATTATTACTATAGATTCTGATTTGCAAGATGATCCAAAAGAAATTCCAAATTTGATCAATGAGTTAGAAAAAGGTAATGATTTAGTTTCAGGTTGGAAAAAAGATAGGAAAGATCCACTTTCTAAAAAGTTNCCTTCAAAATTATTCAATTTTATTACACGCTTATTTACTGGTGTTAGAATACATGATTTTAATTGTGGATTAAAAATTTATAGAAAAGCTGTCATAAAAACGTTGGATCTCTATGGTGGACGTCATCGTTATATACCGGCTATNGCGGGTCAGAAAAAATTTAAAGTTTCAGAAATAGTTGTAAACCATCGCCCCCGCATTCATGGAAAAACAAAATACGGAGGTTCTAGGTTTTTCCATGGACTGTTTGATTTAGNGTCGATCTTATTTTTATCAAAATATACTCAAAGTCCGATGTATTTTTTTGGTAAAGTCGGGATGATAACTTTCTTCGCTGGAATATGTATTGAGACATATGTCATTTATTTGAAATATTTTATNGGAGAACCTTTTGCAAAACATATGGCACTATTAATGCTTGGAATATTAATTATTGTTATTGGAATTCAATTTTTTTCAATTGGTCTTGTAGGGGAAATGATAGCCAATTCAAATCAAGATAAAGAAACTCGAGTTAAAAAGGTTTNCTAAGTACTAAAATTATTTTTTATGAAAATAATACTTATTGGACCTTTTCCACCTTATCGAGGAGGAATTTCATTATTTAATCATTCATTGGCCAATGAGTTTGAGAAAGAGCATGATGTACATAGAATCTCTTTTTCACTACAATATCCAAAAGTTATGTTTCCTGGAAAATCACAATTTTCTGAATTCCAAGGAAAACCCTCTAAAAAATTGATTAATTCAATAAATCCAGTAACTTGGAAAAATACTGCAAATTATATTAATTCAATAAATCCTGATTTAGTTATTTTTCAATATTGGATGCCATTTTTTGCACCAGCTTTTAATTCAATTNCTAAAAATATAAGAAGAGGATGTGATGCAAAGATATTGGTTAATTGCAATAATGTAATACCGCATGAGACAAATCTTGCAGATAATTTGATGACCAAGTCATTTTTTAAAAATTGTGATTATTTTATGGTAATGTCTTCTGAGGTTGAAGCGGACTTAAAATCTATAATTAGTAAACCCAAATACAGGAAGGTTCCTCATCCTTTATATAATTTTTTTGGGAAAAAAGTTTCTAAACAAAAATCGCGAAAAGAATTGAAATTAGGAGATGAAAAATTAATACTTAATTTTGGATTGATTCGTGATTACAAAGGTTTAGATATTTTAATTGAATCTGCTAAAACAATAAAAACTAAAATAGATAATTTCAAAATTATAGTTGTTGGAGAATGTTACACTAGTGAAAAAACCTTTGTTGATTTAGCAAAAAAATTTAATGTAACAGATTGCATAGACTTTAGATTTCAGTTCATTCCTGATGATAAGGTTAAATATTATTTTTCTGCAGCAGATCTTATTGTATTACCATACAGATCAGCTAGCCAGAGTGGTATTGTACCAATAGCCTATCATTTTGATAAGCCTGTAATTGTCTCAAATGTAGGAGGATTACCAGAAGTTGTTGAAGTTGGGGAAAGTGGATTTGTATGTGAACCAACACCTAATGATTTATCAAAATCAATAATCAATTTTTTTGATCACGATTTGAATCAGTTCACTGAGTTTATATCAGAATATAAAATGAATTTNTCATGGAGNAGTTTTGNAAAAAATATTATTGGTTTATCAAAAGAATAATGAATAAATCGGTAAATATTTTTATTCTGAATTGGAATGGCAAAAAAGTTGTTCATGAATGCTTGGATTCATTAATGAAAATCTCATATTTAAATTCTNATGTTATTGTTATTGATAATGGTTCTAAAGATGATTCTATAAATTTTATATCTAAAGAATTCCCCAAGGTAAAAATTATAGAATTAAAACATAATTACGGTTTNGCTAAGGGCAATAATATGGGATTTAATTCCATTGATCAGGCAGATTATTCTATTTTTATAAATAACGATACTATTGTTGATTCTGATTTTGTTGAACCTTTAATAAATACACTTGAAGCAGATGAGAAAATAGCTCAAGTTTCTCCTAAAATATTTTACCATCACCAAAAAAATAAAATTTGGTATGCTGGAGCTACAGTCAATTTGCTAATTGGATATATTCGNCATAATGGAATTCGAAAAAAAGATAGTACAATATTTTGTTATCCTTCGATAACTGATTATGCAACTGGATGCTGTGTATGTATGCGCTCAAATGAATTTGATGAAATTGGTATGTTTGATGAATCTTTTCCAATGTATTGTGAAGACGTTGACTTGTCATTGCGCTTTAAGAAAGCAGGTAAGAAGGTTTTCTACGTTCCTGATTCTAAAGTTTGGCATAAAGTCTCATACTCGATTGGAGGAGAGTTTTCAATTAATAAATGGAAAATAAAGCAACTGGGAAAATTTAAACTGATTAGTAAACACTTAAATTCTTTAATAGTGATCTTAATTTTTCCTTTACTAGTTTTATTATCACTTATCGAGTTAGTAATGAATTCATTAATACGCTGGTTCAGATAAAAATGTGTGGAATACTATTTACAAATGATCCGAATATAAAGAANAAGAGTTTTGTAAGTGCGCTTTATGAAATGGAACATAGAGGTCCTGATTCTACTGGTGGTTATGTATCTTATGAAAACAATAAGCTAGGTCATAACAGATTAAAAATTATTGATCTAAATAATAGAAGTAATCAGCCNCTAAAATCCCAAAATAGTGAATATGATATAATTTTTAATGGTGAGATTTATAATTATGCTGAATTAGCAAAAAAATANAATCTTGATATGATTACTAAAAGTGACACAGAAGTATTGCTTGAATTATATGTTCTTCTTGGATCTAAAATGCTTCAAGAATTAAATGGGATGTTTTCATTTGTAATNTATAATAACCAAACATCTGAAATTTTTGNTGCTCGTGATAGNCTTGGNATTAAACCATTATATTATACCAANCAACGTAATTATATCACTTTATCATCTGAAATNNCTCCGATTATAAAGCTATACAATTTTTCTGAAATTGACGATATAGGAATTCGACAGTATAAAAAACTAAGAGCGTTCTTCAANGGAAGGACTTATCTAAAAAATGTACAGATGTTTCCTGCTGGATATTTTATGGAAAAAAGCAAAGTGCAAAGATATTGGTGTTTACCTATTGGNCAGAAAGACCAACCTGAAGATGATGAATTAGTTGATTTNTTAAACTCATCTGTAAAATATAGATGTATTTCTGACGTAGAAGTTGGGAGCTATCTTAGTGGAGGAATTGATAGTACATTAATTGCATCTATAGCTAAAAAAGTACATTCATGGACAGTAGGATTTAATTCATTGAATGAATTTGAATGGGGAAAGCTAGGNGCTGCTTTTATTGGAACNTCTCACCATGAANTTCTGGTNAATGAAGATANTTTTATAAGNTCAGCAATAGCAATGATTAANAAGAGAAAAGAACCACTTTCTGTTCCCAATGAAGTTNTACTTTATGAAATGACAAAACAGGTTAAAATTAAGAATACTGTCGTTCTTTCTGGTGAAGGGGCTGATGAATTATTCTTTGGATATGATAGGATATTTAATTGGGCTCAAAATAATAAATGGGATTTAGAGTCATTTGATAGCTATTATTCATATGGATCTCATAAAGATGACGAAATAATTGAAGATGTTTTGTCACCTTTTATGAATTATGGTGAATGTATAGATATTGTTGCTGCTTTTTTTCAGGTCGCTCATTTACATGGTCTATTACGAAGGCTAGATAACGCTACAATGCTTTGTTCTGTAGAAGCTAGAGTACCATTTGTAGATCATAGACTAGTTGAAAGAATGGCAGGAGTACCTTTTACATATCGATTTAAAAATGGTATATCAAAATACCCACTTAAAAAGTTATTTAAGGATCATTTGCCGGAAGAGATTATTAACCGTAAAAAAGTTGNATTTCCTGTACCTATATCAAAAATATTTAATGAAAAAAATCAACCTATGGATCAATGGTTGAAGTTTAATCTAGATACTCTAAATATTGAGAATTAGTTGGAGATAAAATTTATGAAAGCAATTATTCTAGCCGCAGGTAAAGGTGAAAGATTAATGCCTTTAACTTCTGATAAGCCTAAAAGTTTATTGGAATTAAAAAATGGAATCACTTTATTAGAATCACAATTAATAAATATTTATAAATCAGGAATTAAAAAAGTTATAGTTGTAACAGGTTATCAGACTGAAAAAATAGAATCTAAAGTTGAATTTTATTCNGATAAATATAATATAGATATTAAAATTATTTATAATCCATTTTTTGATATTTCAAACAACNTAATATCATTATGGCAAGCAAGACATGAGATGGCAAGTGACTTTATTATAATTAACGGTGATGATATTTTCAAAGAGTCTGTTTTATCTGGATTAATTAAATATGATAAAAATGAAATAATCACCATGGTAATTGATCGCAAAAAGAAATATGATCTCGATGATATGAAACTAATTATTAAAAATGAAAAAATTTTAAGAGTTAGTAAAAATATTCCATTAGATGAGGCTAATGGTGAATCTATAGGAATGATTAGAGTAACCGGCAAGGCAAGAAGTATCGTCGTGAGTACTATGGAAAAAATGGTTAGAAATAAAAAATATATGGACGTTTTTTATTTAGAGATGATCCAGAAACTTATAAATAAAGGAATTTCAGTAGGTTCATATGAGATTAGTTCAAAAGATTGGGCAGAGATTGANTTTCACCCTGACCTAGAAGATATTAATAAAATGATATCTAGATTCAANAAAGATTGGTTCAATTAGCTCTCAATTAAATTTAGTATGATAAGCCTATTCAAAAAAAATCGTACACGAAAATATTTATATTTTTGTTTATCACCCGTTTACTACTTGCTTGGGCTACTAAGAGGGATTGGTTTAATTAAAAAAAAATATATTATATATGGAGCAGCAGGTGGAATTGCATTTATTGATAATTCGAAATATTCATTTTTATTAAATAAAAATGAATACGATTGTATTTGGATAACGCATTCTTATTCTCTTTCAAAAGAATTAAGGTTAAANGGTTATAAAGCATATTTAAGCTATAGTCTTAAAGGCCTTTTTTACCAAATCTTTGCTGAAGTTGCGATAATATCACATGGGACATTTGATTTGAATCCTATGCTTCTATTTANGGTTCCAGTANTTCAGTATTGGCATGGATGCCCTATTAAAAGAATAGGANCTGATGTTTATATNAATGGTTCNAAAACANTTGGTGACNNAATTTGGGACTGGATCTATANNTTAATTCCTCATCTAAACAATTATTATGCAGATTTTTTTGTAGATAATTCAATTAATATGAATTATAAAANTCCTTTTAAANCATTTATTTCCAGATATTTACAATTACCATATCCGCGTTTAATTACTTTACAGTCAGATAAAAATGAGGAGATTGAAAATAATATTAAAGCACTTGATGAATTCAGCTCTCTAAAATTAAAGGGAAAGCATATTGTTGTATATTTGCCAACATATAGAAAAGATCTTAATCATCAAAAAAAATTGGCAAATCAATTGATTGAACTTCACAAATTATTTTCTGAAGATGACCGATTTGTTTTCGTTTATAAATCACACTTTATTTCCCCTGATATTGCTGATTTAAAAAACAAAAATATTTTAGAGTATACTAGCCCAGATCCGTACCCTCTCCTTTCAATATCATCTGCTCTTATTTCAGATTATTCTAGTGTTATTTTTGATTATCTGCTTACAAAAAAGCCATTATCGATTTTTACTTATGATATGGATTTTTATAAAAATGATCCTGGTTATTATTATGATATTGAAGAAATATTTAGTTCTTATATAGCTCGAAAACCCGTAGAGGTATATAACATGCTTTGTCAGCAGATAATTAATGAGGATAGCAAAAAGGATGAGCAACTTAATATATTCAATAATTTATTTTTACCTTCTTATAATAATGGAAACTATGATATAGAGGGAATAAAAAAAATATGTGGGCTAAAGTAATAAAATGAAAGGTCCTTTTACAAAAAACCTTTATAAATGAATCTATTATTTATAACACCGTATCTACCTTCAGAATCTAGTGGGCACGCAGGTGCGCAATTAATTTATAGAAATATCATAGCTCTTTCAAAAATACATAATTTAACTGTTGTTTCATTTGAAGATAGAAATGAAAATATGGTTATTGATAAGCTCAATACAAATAGTATAGATGTTTATACTGTACCTTACCCAAGGAATCAAAAATCATTAGCAGGGAAAATCAATTCGCTTTTTATAAATTTTTCTGCATTTTTATCTTTTTTAAAAGGAAATGAACCATTTTTTATTGCAAAATATGAAAATAAGAATATGCGCGATCTTTTATCAAATTTAATTATGAAAAATAACTTTGATCTTATACAAGTAGAATACAATGTGATGCATCACTATGCTGATTTGTTCAAAAATATACCGTCAATTATAGTCTTTCATGATATTTCAACAAAACTTTTTGAAAGAGGAAAAGATCTAGGCAGAAAACTTGATCACTGTTCTTATCAAATTTCAAAGAAAGTTGAAATTAAAATTGCAAATAAATTTGATGCGGTTGTTACCTTAACTGATCAGGATAGATCATATTTAATTGATTTAGGATATAGTAAAAAAATCTATGTTATACCGCCCCAAGTTAAAAACGTTGACTTTCCCCCAGTTGATAAAGTGCCAAATACTATATGTTTTATAGGCTCATTTTATCGAGAAACAAATATTCAAGCTGTTGAAAAATTAATTGATGAAATCTTTTTAAATATTTCTGTTCCTGTAGAGTTAAATATTGCGGGTAAAGGAATGCCAAAAAAATTAAAAAAGAAAATTAATGATTTAAATGGTATCAATTACCATGGGTTTGTTAGTGATATAGATGGATTTATTTCAAAACAAATGTTAATGGTAGCACCTATTGAATTAGGAGCAGGGCTAAAAATGAAGATCCCCCATTCTTTGATAAATGGAACGCCAGTTATAACATCTCCAGTTGGTGCTGAAGGAATTACTATTGATCATAAAAAGGGACTCTGGGTTTGTAAAAATAATTCTGAAATGGTTAATAAAATAAATAGTTTATTACCTAATTCTGAAAAATTGATCGAAAGAGGGAAAGAGGGGAAGTCTGCAGTAAATGAATTATTTTCTGCTAAAGTTATATCTCAAAAATTTGAAAAACTATATTCAATAGTAACTAAATAATGAATGTTGCAACTAAGATAGCAAAAGAATCCACCATTACATTCTCAGGTATGTTATATGGGAATATAAATAGATATTTATATACTGCATTATTAGCACGATGGGTTGGCCCCGAATATCTTGGTATATATTCATTAGCAAATGCAATAATGCTTATATCAGAGGTTCTGGCTAAAATGGGTCTGGAAACAGGAATTATGAGATTTGTGAGTCAGTTAAATCCAGATTTAGATGTCAAAAAAGTCCAAAGTATTATTGGCTCAGCTTTAAAAATGACATTTTTTTCTTCCTGTATTATTATGTTTATTTTGATTATTTCATCAGACATAATAGTAAGATTATTAAATGAATCATCCATACTTAAAACTGTTATTATCATTTTTGCTGTTGCAATTCCATTCAATGCATTAACTATGGTTTCAGCTTTTGCAACTCAAGGATTTAAGAGGTTGAAACATAAAATAATTGTTACACAATTTTTTAATCCAACAATTTTATTATTATCAATGGTATTTTGTTATTGGTTTATTTCAAATCAGTCATCAATAATGATTCCTATGTTAATTACAGGTGTTACAGGTTTTATTTTTATGTTTATTAATCTTAAATCTGTTTCAGGTATTAAAATGAATCATTTAATTGATTCTCCCTTTGACACTCAATTATTAAAATTTTCGTATCCTTTAATGTTTGTAACTATGCTTCAAACATTAATGCATTGGATGGATATATTGATGTTAGGTTATTTTGTTGATGCCAGTATTGTAGGTCTCTATCATCCTGCGGCGAGAACAGCTGGTTTGCTTCAGGCATTATTGTTATCTTTTTTAAGTATATATGCTCCATTGGCTTCACAGTTTTATGGAGAGGGTAAAATTGATAGATTGTTATATATATATAAGTTGGTCACTAGATGGCTAATAATTTGTGCTCTACCAATCTCATCAGTATTTATTATATATCCAGAAAAAGTTATGTTGTTATTTGGACCTGAATATTTAAGTAGTTCACAAATTCTTGTAATACTAACAATTGGAACACTTTTACAGGCTATTGTTGGCGTAGCTGGACCAACTTTGACTATGGCTGGATATACCAAGCTTGTTTTATGGAATACAATTGGTGCGTCTATTATAAATTTTACATTGAATATTTGTCTAATACCTATATATGGTATCTATGGCGCAGCATTTGCTACATTTATTTCATTGACATTAATTGGATTAGTCAGGGTTATTCAGGTTAGAATGATTTTAAAAATCAATTTTATTGATATAAAACTCTTGAAACCAATTCTTGCAGGAGCAATAACATATTTTATNTTGTTTATTCTCAAGCCGTATATTTTAGGATACCATACATTGGTCACGTTTTCCATAGCAGTCTCAATATCACTNCTTATTTTTGGATCGCTCATTTGGCTAATGGGAATTGAAGAAGAGGATAAAGACTTTTTTCGTGGGCTTGGGATTATAAAAGAAAGTATAGCGGTCAAATGAAAATTAATTTTAATAAACGCACGATATTCGCAATTGGTTTTATGTCTTTAATTATTTCTTTTCTTTTTAATACTATCATTTTTGATAATAAGACATTTGGGTCTCCAGATAGTTTAAGNCCAAAAGCAATTGGAATTGCACTTAATAAGGAATCTGAANATATTAATGAATTTCCACAATGGCAGCCATGGGTATTTAGTGGAATGCCATCAGCAGAAGCATTTACTAATATTTCAAATCTCTATTTTCCAGAGTATTTTTTTAAAATATTTTTTTTATCAGGTATATTGATACAATTACTTCATTTATTATTTGCAGGAATAGGTTGTTTTTTCCTTTTAAAATATTTTAAATGTTCTGACTGGGCNTCATTCCTTGGCGCTACTGGTTTTATGGTTACGCCGTATATGGTTACAATGGTTGTTTTTGGCCATGGCAGCCAAATGATGACNGCAGCTTATATACCATGGGTCCTTTGGCTTACAGTTCAATTATGGGAAAAGCCAAATTTATTTAAATGTGGTTGGCTAGGAATTCTTCTTGGATTTCAATTGCAAAGAGCTCATGTCCAAATAGCTTATTATACCTGGCTAATGATTGGGGCATATGTTTTATTAATGATTATTGCTGAAATAAAAAGGAATGAAGACCAATTTAAAATCATAAAAAAGTTTGGTATTTTCAGTTTAGCCTGTGTTTTGGGTATTGGGCTATCAATGTTGATTTACTTGCCAGCTATTGATTATTCAGAATATTCAATAAGAGGAGGCTCAACTTCTGGTGGGGCAGATTATGATTATGCAACTGGATGGTCTTTTCATCCAAAGGAGATTTTAACTTTTTTTATTCCTTCTGCTTTTGGATTTGGTGGTCAACCATATTGGGGATTTATGCCATTTACTGATTATCCTAATTACATGGGAATTATAATTTTGATGTTAGCATTCATTGGGTTGCTTGGGAAAAAAGAACTCATTCATTGGTTCTTTTTAATCACTTCACTNTTAGCTTTATTTATTTCTTTTGGTAAACATTTTAGTCCTATATATAACCTATTTTATAATTTTTTTCCTTACTTTAATAAATTTCGTGTTCCACATATGATTCTAATTTTACTGCAATTTAACATTGCAATATTAGCAGCATTTGGCCTTGATAAGNTGATCAAAATAAGAAAAGAAAATATACCACAGTGGTTTTGGATATTTTGTGGATTTGCTGGTCTTATCCTAATTGTATTATCAATAGGAGGTCCATTTATTGAGTCTTTTGTACGAGAAAGTTTCCCATTACCAAGGACATCTGATGCTTTTGCTGCACAAAAATTAAATAATCTAAGATGGGACTTATGGATAAATGATTCATGGCTAATGTTAATATTTTTTGCTTCCTTTCTTGTATTAATTTGGTTGCGAATTAACAAAACTATTTCAAAACAATTATTTTTTGGGTTAATAATCTTTTCAGGAGTAATAGATATCGCGATGGTTAATTATAAGATAATTGAGCCATCTAGGAAAAGTGGAAGATCCTCACAGCTAATTTCAAATAGAGCAGTAAATAATTTTTTTAGTACGGACGAAATTGTAACTTTTCTTAAATCAGATCAGAATAATTTTAGAATTTATCCTATTGGACCATTATTTGGTGAGTCAAGATTTGCAGCTTTTGGACTAGAATCAATTGGCGGATATCATCCTGCAAAGTTAAAAATCTACAATGATTTTTTACAGAAGACTCGCAATGCGGCTTCTATACCTGTTCTACGAATGATGAATGCAAAATATTTAATTTCTCCTCAGAAAATTGAAAACCCCTATTTATCATTAGTTAAACAAGATATGCTGAAATCAGCTCAAGGAAATATACCTGTAGAAGTATATAAATTATCGAATTTTATGCCAAGGGCCTGGTTCGTAAAAAATATTCAAGTTATAGATGATAATGATGTGTATCAAAAAATTATTGAACCAAACTTTGACCCCCAAGCTTTAGCTTTTGTGAATAAGATGGTTGATTCTCCATCCAAAGAAAAAGCAGAAATAGTTGATTTTGAAAAACATTCAAATAAAATAACAATTTCAACAAAATCATTAGGAAATCAATTTTTAGTTTTAAGTGAAGTTTATTATCCTCTTAGATGGAAGGCATATATTGATGGGGATAAAGCTGAAATTTTAAAAGTGAATGGAATTATCAGAGGTTTAAGTTTATCGTCAGGTGACCACAAGATAGAGTTTATTTATGACAAGTCATCATTTTCTTCTGGTAGGATAATTTCATTTATTTCATTTAGTCTTTTATTATGTATGCTGATGGTTGGGGTTTATTTTAAAAGGAAATAATGAATCATTTTAGATTATATACAAAGATTAAGCTCGGAATATTTATTGTTGCCCTATTTTCAATTCTTGGAGTATTTCTCTATTCAAATTCTGTTGTGGATCAGCTACGTAGTGATAATAGACAAATTGTAACAATATATTCTCAAATAATTGCAAAGACAGTTAATGAAGACAATGATGAGAATTTGAATTTTGTATTTGATGAGATCATTAAAAAAATTCAATTTCCTATCATTTATTCTGATCCTGATAATAAGCCTATATTATCACGGAATATAGATTCTAAATCATTAGATGATCTTTTAAAGCCAATGGAAACTATGGACTCTCAAAATAAACCAATTCCAATTTCGTTTAAAGATTCTTTATCAGGTGATGATATACTCTTGGGGTTTTTGCACTATGGTGACTCAAGTTTAATACGAAAATTAAAGTGGCTTCCTTTTTTAGAGATTAGTATTGGTACAATATTTATTATAGTTGGCTTCATAGGATTTAATAGTATAAGAAATAATGAGAAACGGAATATTTGGGTTGGAATGGCTAGGGAAACTGCGCATCAACTAGGAACTCCCGTTTCAGCTCTTATGGGCTGGGTAGATAGAATCAAAAATCATCCAAATGATGTAAATAGTATAATAAAAGAGATGCAAACTGACTTAGATCGACTTGAACAAATTGGTGATAGGTTTAGTAAAATTGGTTTTACATCTAAGTTAGAAAAAATTTCATTAAATGGTTTAATTGATAAGCAAATCATTTATTTAAAAAAACGTTTACCTTCTTTAGGTAAAGATATTGAGTTATCCATTTCATTAACTGAAGATATAAAAATTTTAGGTAATGAAACTCTTTTAGCTTGGGCAATTGAGAATATTATTCGAAATGGAATTGATTCTATTAAGGGAAACAATGGAAAAGTAAAATTATCTATATCTTCAAATGATAAGTTTGCATTTATTCATATTGGTGATAATGGAAATGGAATTTTAAAAAAGGATAGAAAATATATTTTTAAACCAGGTTTCAGTACTAAAAAAGGTGGATGGGGTTTAGGTTTATCTTTAGTAAAAAGAATTATACATCATATTCATGGCGGAGAAATAAAAATAGTATCAAGTGATTCTATAAACGGAACTCTCTTTGAAATCCGCTTGAACAAATTTCTTTAATTTTTACAAATAAATACCAATTCATTGGTAATTTATCATTTAAAAAAAAGGATATAAAATTGCACTATATTTTATTATTTGCTNGTGGGCAAAATAATCAAGGTGGGGGATTAATGGCTTATTTNCCATTTATNTTAATTTTGGCTATTATGTATTTTTTGATGATACGTCCGCAAGCAAAGCGACAAAAGGAAAAACAGAAGATGCTTGAAGCGCTTAAAAAAGGTGATCGTATTGTTACCATAGGAGGTATTCATGGTACTGTTAGTGGNTTTAAAGGAAAAGAAAAAAAGATGTTAGCTCTTAAGTTGGATAAAAATACTAATATTACAATTAATCGTTCTGCAGTATCTGGTTTACTAAATGAAATTGATCAAGATGAGGCTCAGCCTTTAGAGGANCAATCTTAATGTCTGTTCTTGAAGTTGTGCACTATGGTGATCCTATTCTTAGAAAAAAATGTAATTCTGTAAAAGATTTTTCAAAACTTGAATCATTATTAAATGATATGTTTGATACTATGTATGAAGAGAACGGTATAGGTCTAGCAGCAAATCAAGTTGGTTTTGACATGAATTTGTTTATTATCGATATNTCAGGTATAGAAGAAGATGAAAAAACGCGTGTTTTTATAAATGGTGAAATAATTAATAGTGAGGGTGAGTCCTGGTTTGAAGAAGGATGCTTATCTATACCTGATATAAGATTAAATGTTAAAAGGCCAGATATAATTAAATTCAAATATCAAGATGAAAAAGGTCAAGNATTCGAGGAAGATTTTGACGGCTTGCTTGCTCGCGCTATTCAACATGAAGTTGATCATCTTAACGGAGTATTTATTGTAGANCGAGTATCTAAAAGTGAAAAAATGAGTGTAGCCAAAGAATTAAAAGATATTGAAAAGAATTCTTTTGCAACTCTTAATAGTAGAAAGGCTTTTGTACTTTAATTTTTTTTTGAACTTATTTTTTTTGTAGCTATCTAATGAAAATTATTTTTATGGGTAACTCAGAGATTGCATGCCCAATTCTTAATGCATTAANAAAGTCAAAACATCAAATTTTATCGGTCGTTAGCAATAGTCCTAAAGCTTTAGGTAGAGGGATGACCTATCAATATACGCCAGTTGGGAAATTAGCAAATAAATTAGATCTTAAGCTTATTTCTGTAGATTCTTTAAAAAACAAACAGTTCATAAGTACAATAGAAAAGCTTCAAGCTGATATTTTTGTAGTAGTAGCCTTTCGGATTCTTCCCAGCATTTTATTATCTTTGACTAATAAAGGAGCAATGAATCTTCATGCATCTTTATTGCCAAAATATAGAGGAGCTGCGCCAATTCAGCACGCAATATTAAATGGTGATAGTGAAACAGGAATATCTACATTTATTATTGATAAAAATTTAGATACAGGCCCTATACTGCTTCAAAAAAAAATATCTATATCTAATCAGGATAATTTNGATACACTTTCGAAAAAAATTTCAGATNAAGGNCCAGTGCTAATATTAGAATCTTTAGATTTACTTGAAAAAAATAATTATAAATTATTTTCACAATTANATAAAGAAGCAAGCTATGCACCAAAAATTTTAAAAAATGAATTGTTAATAGATTGGGCTCAAACAGCTAATCAAATTAATAATAGAGTTCGTGCTTTATCTTATTCAGGTGTTTTTACATTTATAAATGGCAAAAGAATNAAATTATATAAAACACGAGTTCATGAGAATAATATATCTTCTAAGCCAGGTAGAATTTCAATAATTGATAAAAAGAAAGTTTTTATTTCTTGTGCAAAGGATGATNTAGAATTAATTGAAGTTCAAATGGAAAATAAGAGTCGAATGTTAACATCAGAGTGGATAAAAGGTGCTCAAATAAAAACNGGGGATTATTTAGGTTGATTGAAAAAAATGCTCGCTATCATGCATTTCAGATTTTATTACACTTTGAACAAAGTAATAAACAGCTAAAAATAATAAGAAATAATTATTATGATAAAAATAATCTTACTCAGCAGCAAATAAGCCGTTCCTTTGTTTTATCTAATGAAGTTATACGTTGGAAACGAAGATTAGATTACTGGATAGAAAAAAAAATAGATAAATCATTTAAGACATTAACTCCAAAGGTGATTCAAATACTACGCTTAGGATATTATGAATCAGTAATTGATAATGATGTCCCTTCATATGCAGCAGTAAACTCTTGGGTTGAATTAAGTAAAAAAATTTTTAATAGAAAAATTACTGGATTTATTAATGCTGTATTAAGAAAAAGTAATCAAATAGATGCAAATGAAAAAGATGCTAACCAATCAATTGGTTCTTGGTATTCATATCCTGATTGGTTAATTGATGATTGGGTAAAAAAATATGGTAAACTTAAAACTATAAAATTGTGTAATTGGTTTAANTTGCCAACTCATACAGATATAAGAATTAGTTCAGATTTAGATCGTATTAAAAAATATATTGATAGTTTATCAATCAAACATAAAAANAGTCCCCATTCTAATCGATTTATTAGAGTTCAATCTGGAATTAAACAAATCTTAAATAGCAAATTTTTTAAATCTGGAGTTATAAATATTCAAGATAGAGCTTCAGGAGCTATAGTTGAGTTACTTAATCCTAGTGAAAATTCTATTGTTTTAGATGTTTGTGCTGCTCCAGGAACAAAATCATTATATTTACTTGAAATGATGAAGGGGAATGGAACTCTTTTTTGTTCAGATATTAATCCAGAAAGGGTAAAAATTGGTTTGAATAGAACAAAAATTTTTGATAAACNAATTGAATGGAATTGTAAAGATGCGTCATCAGATCAATTTCCTCTAGCAGACTTTATACTTATTGATGCTCCATGTTCTAGTTCGGGAGTAATAAGAAGAAGACCAGATATTCGCTGGAATCGTTCAAAAAAAGATATTAGACTTATGGCAGAAAGACAATTAAAAATTATAAATAATATGTCTCAATATTTAAATCCAAATGGTATTATTGTATATTCTACATGTTCTCTTAATGANGAAGAGAATTGGGATGTGGTAGACTCATTTCTTAAATTAAATAAGGATTTTTATTTGGAATCAGCAAAAAACTTTATTCCAGATCAATGGATTAATTCTAAAGAATGTTTGGAAATATTNCCCCCTAAGCATAATGTGGATGGTATGTTTGCTGCTCGATTAAAAAAATATGCTAAATAAATCTATTCATTTTTTTATTGTTTTTAGCCTAATTGGTGCTCTTTTAATATTAATTATTGATTGGGTTGTTATGCCTTTATATATAAGAAAAGGTAAAACAGTTCGTTTAATTGATGTAAAAAATAAAACACTAGATAGAGCAATGCTCGAGTTGANTTCTGAAGGGTTTAAAAGTATGGTTTTTGATACTCTTTANACTTCTGAAATTGATCCACAGATTGTTATAGACCAATATCCATCTTCTGGAGGAAAAATAAAAAAAGGTCGAACTGTAAGATTNAAAATTTCCCGTCCAGAAAAAATGATTTTCGTTCCTAATCTGGTAGGACAATCTAGAAGAAGTTCAGAAATTACTCTTCGTCAAGTTGGTCTTGAGATTGATACAATNTATAATGAATATAATCCTGATTATCCACAGGGTACCGTTGCATGGCAATTCCCAAAAGCTGGTGACTATATTAATAAAGGCTTAGGAATTCAGCTTACAGTCAGCCAAGGATTGCCTCCTGACTTTTTTCAAGTACCTCAATTGTTTGGGTTAAGTTTGAATAAAGCAAAAGAGGAAATTGCAAAAGCTAGATTAAAAATTGGAAAAATTTCTTATCAACAAAATGAGGATTTAGTCCCTTATACAGTTTTAGATCAGTCGATATCTCCTGGAACAGTTTTAGATCGTTCAAGTCAAATAAATCTGATAATAAGCATTTTAGATCTTCAAGATATTTTTGATAAACTTGAAAGTGAAAAATGATATCTAAATCTGAATACTTGAGAAAAGTAATTCATTTATTTAATCTTATTATTCCTATTAGTTATTATTACCTATTTCCTGAAAAGTGGGAATTCTTAACAATTATCATATATGCTACACTATTTATCATTTTAATTGATATNGCTCGAAATTTCATTCCTTTTATTCAATCAATTTTTTCTATATTATTTNATGATATGCTTAGGGAGCATGAATTAAAAGGAAAGCTAACTGGNGCAACCTGGGTTATGATTGGATCATGTATTACTATTGCATTATTTCCAAAAGCTGTAGCTATATTGGCTCTTATTTTTATGAGTATAGGAGATACGGTTGCAGGCTTAGTTGGAAAAAAGTTTGGAAAACATAAAATAGGTCTAAAGAGTTGGGAAGGATTTATTTCAGGTTTGGTTTTTTGTTTAGTTATTGCAGTATTATATAATCATTTGCCTACTCATGTATCAATACTAGGGGCCCTTTCTGCAATGATTTTTGAAACTTTACCAATTCCATTGGATGATAATTTTAAAATACCGATTGGTTCTGGTGGAATAATGATGATGTTTCTATAGTCTATTAAATGTCTTTTCTATTCCCCAATATGTTATGGAGTTTATTTGCTCTACTTATTCCAATAGTTATTCATTTATTTAGTTTAAGAAAAAATCGTAGTATAGAATTTTCTTCTATACAACATATCAAGGCTATTAAGAGAGAATCAATAAGAAAAATAAAGTTATTACAATGGATATCAATGATTCTTCGAATGGGTATTATTGGAGCTCTGGTAATGATGGCGTCAGGTCCAATTATAATGAATCAATCTTTTTGGATACCAAGTGAAAAAGAATCGTTAGCAGTAATTATTGTAGATAATTCTGCAAGTATGTCAGTCAAAAATAATAATAAATCTTTTCTTGAAGATTCATCTGATCAAATATACAAGATAATTTCAAGTTTTGATGGATTGGTAAATCTTAATGTTTATCAAACAAGTCCACCAAAGTTATTATTTTCAGGAAATATTGATAAAGGTATGCATAGTAATTATCGAGAATGGAATTTTAATCAATCGATGGGTAAAGATAAAATATGGACATTTACTGATTCAATATTAAAAACTTTTGATTCAAACTTACCTAACAAAGAGTGTTTTATTATTAGTGATTTTGCAGTGATACCTCCAACAAATTATCAAAATGAATTTGTTGATTGGAGATTTTATTTTTTAGGTCAAGATGATCTCGAAAATAACTTAGCTATAAAAAGTATTTCGACTTCAAATAAAATTAAATTAGCTAACGAACTGATTAAACTTAATACTAGAATTGAAAATATGGGTATAGTCGAGAGGCGAAATGTTCCAGTTGAAATTTATTTAAATGATGAGAGATCAGGGCAAATTGTTTCACATTTTCAACCTNGTAAAGTTAAAGATTTTTTGTTTCAAGTATATCCAGGGAAAACGGGTGTGATTCGAGGAAAAATAGAGTTGCCTAAGGATGATTATTTATTAGATAATTCCATGACTTTTGAGTTAAATATTCCTGAACAAATATCTTGCAAGGTAATTGCAACATCGCAAGATGATCTTTTNATAATTAAAACTCTTCTTGAGTCAATTTCTGGGCCAGATGATTTATTTGATATAGAATTGAAAGTTAAGCCAGAAATTGATAAAATATTTTTGGATGATACCGATGTTCTAATTTTGCAAGATCCAAAAGTTNTTTCATTAGAATCAATCGAGAAGATTAAGAAATTTATATCAAATGGAGGAAGCATTGTTTGGTTTTCTGGAAACAACTATGAATCAATTGATGAAGTTGTTAAATCTAAATTTAATTTACCTAAATATTTAAATTTGGTTGAGCTTGAAGATGAATCATATTTTACAGTAAATATTGTTGACCGTGAAAATCCTATTTTGCAGGAATTAAATTTTCGTAATAGCGAATCTATTCTTCCTCAAATATTTAAATTTGTTGATGTACATATGAGTGATAATCAAAAAGAAATATTATCTTTAAATAATGGTTCNCCTTATTTAATTGAAATCCCAATCNTGGGCAGTCAAATTTACTTTTTTACTTCTATTCTAGATTTAAGATGGAATGACTTTGGAATGAAGGGATTATTAATTCCCATGATGTACAGATTACTTATGTTTACAGTTATTGATGAATTCAATACATCCACATCATTAATTAATGAACCAAAAGTAATTAAAGTGCCTAATAAATTAATTAATAATAAATGGATCGTAAAAATGCCTTCTGGATCTGAAATAATAGTTGTCCCAAACTATGACAAAGAGCAATTAGTTATTAGCAAGACAAATGAACTNGGATCTTATGAAGTTTTTGCTAATAATGAGTTTTACACTGCATTCTCAACAAAACTATCTCCATTTGAATCACCAAAAATTCGAGTAGATAAAGAAANTTTAATGAATGTGGTTGACAGTGAGAAATCTGTATGGATTAATCCTGATGATGATGTGGTAAGTATATTAAANTCTAAGAGACATGGTCGTTCAATCTGGAGAACGTTTTTAATTATCGCTATTCTTTTATTTATAGCTGAATCAATTATTAGTCGTCCTAAAGTTGGAGCAATAAAAAACTAATATAAATGAATAATAATAACTTTTCTCAAAAAGAGAATGTTCTTTTGGTAGGTGTAATTTATGGCGAATTAGATGAAGAGAAAGTTTGCGAGCATCTTGATGAACTTTCATTACTTGCTGAGACAGCTGGTGGAAATGTAATTCGACGCTTTACACAAAAAATATCTAAAGTAAACTCTTCTTATTTTATTGGTAAGGGAAAAGCTGAAGAAATAATCCGTATCGCAAAAGATTTAAAAATTTCAAGTATTATTTTTGATGATGAACTTAGTCCATCACATCTAAAAAACTATAATAATCTTTCTAAAGAAATAAAAATAATAGATCGTAGTATGCTTATTTTGGAAATTTTCAAACAGCGTGCTCAAACTAAAGAAGCAAAAACTCAAGTTGAGCTTGCACAATTACAATATATGCTTCCAAGACTTACACGAGCTTGGACTCATCTCGAACGTCAAATGGGAGGGATTGGAACTAGAGCAGGAGCAGGTGAGACTCAGATTGAAGTTGATAGACGTTTAATACGAACACGTATTTCAAAATTAAAAAAGGATTTGAATAAAATTGATAATGAACGGGAAGTTCAAAGTAAAAGGCGNGGCAATCATTTTAAAGTCACATTAGTGGGCTATACCAATGCAGGTAAATCTACCTTAATGAAGGCTATATCTGGAGCAAATGTTTTTATNCAGGATCAATTATTTGCCACTTTAGATACAACAACTCGCTTAGTTGAGTTAGACAGTGCTCATTCAATCATGTTGAGTGACACCGTTGGTTTTGTTCGAAAATTACCACATCATTTAGTGGCTAGTTTCAAGAGTACTCTAAAAGAGGTAGTTAGCTCAGATCTCATNCTTATGGTGTTGGATTCATCTTCAAAGCAAGTCTATGAACATTATAAAACCATTATAAATGTTTTAAAAGATCTTGGCGCTGAAGGACATAAAACATTAATTGTTTTAAATAAAGTAGATAATGAAGATGTAGAAAGTCAAATAACATATCTTAACCGCAAATTTCCCAAAGGTGTATTTATATCTGCACTTAATCAGCTTAGAATCAATGTTCTTTCTANAGAGATAATGAATCTTATGGATGATATGTATCAAGTTGTAGATTTNCAATTTTCGTACAAAGAATCAAAAGCTTTAGCTCAAGCACAAGAAGGAGTAGATGTATTGGAAAGAAATTATCATGATGANCATGTTCAGCTTAAGATAAAGGGGTCTCGCTGGCGAATAAATCAAATTCAATCTAGTCTTAATAAATAAGAAACCCCGAAAAATCGGGGTTTCAACTATCTTACTTCAGAGACGATTTCAGGATCCGTGTGAACACGGTAGAGGTCTCTGTCTTCAGCAAACTTCCTTCATCCCGGTAAACGAGAAAGGCCTGTTTTTTGACTCCAGAAGATGATCTCAAGGATTATTATTGTAGATCCTGAAATTCAATGACTGAAGTAAGAAATATTAATTATTTTCACTAGAGTGTACTGCAACGGCAACACTTGCATCTCCTGTTACATTTGTAACAGTACGCATCATATCCAATATTCTATCAACTCCTAAAATTAAAGCAATTCCTGCACTTGGTACACCTACTGCCTCTAAAATGATAATGAGCATAATTATCCCTGCTCCTGGGACTGCTGCAGTACCGATTGATGCTAGCACAGCAGTAAAAACAATAGTTAATTGTGCACCTAAAGTAAGATCCATGCCTAGTGTTTGTGCGATGAAAACGGCAGCTACTGCCTGATATAAGGCAGTTCCGTCCATATTTATAGTTGCGCCAAGGGGTAAAACGAAGGCTGAAACTTCTTCAGAGACTTCCAACTCGTCTTCACATCTTTCCATCGTTACAGGTAATGTGGCACCACTTGAACTTGTTGAGAAAGCTAGTAATTGAGCTGGTGCTATACCTTTATAAAAGGTTTTAAGATCCATTTTTGAAAATATTTTTAAGACTGTTGTATATGTAATTAGCATTTGAAGGATTAATCCAATAATCACAGCTAACATGTAATAACCAAGCGCACTTAATAATTCTATGATATTGTTTAAGTTATTTCCAGCAACAGATGTAATTGTATCGGCAATAAGAGCAAAAACACCAATAGGTGCAAAAAGCATAATATTATCTACAAGTTTTATTACAAGTTCATTNATGCCTTCAAAAAAATCAAGAACTGGTTTCCCTTTATTTTTTGGAATTTGAATTAATGCTATTCCTACAATAATTGCAACAAACACTACTTGGAGCATATTCCTATTATTTGAAGCAGAACTAAAAACATTATCTGGCACCATATCTACTATAGGTTGAAGAAAGCTACGATTTTTAGCATCGTTAGCTGCTTCCAATCTACCCGAAGCAGCCACTTCATAAGTCTCCTGCAGCTTCAATTTCATATCTTCAGGAACAGTATCACCAGGTTGTAAAATATTAACTGAAACTAAACCTATCGTCACAGCTACAGCTGTGGTTGCTATATAAATAGTTATAGTTTTCCCACCTATTCTAGATANNTTTTTAGTATCAGATAANGAAGCAACNCCAGTAATTAATGATGATAGAACTAATGGAACTGCAATTAATTTAAGCAAATTAAGAAAAATTTTNCCAAATGGAGCNANCCATGCACTTGTAAAATCGCCTAATCCTTGGGAAGCAGCAAATATTCCATAAAATAGTCCTAAGACAAGACCAATAATTATTTTCCAATGTAGTTCTAATTTCATGAGATTTCTTTCTTAATAAAGTTATTAATTGTCATCATCATATTCAGACTGTTTTTTAATATTTGAATATTTTTTATAATATGAATTTCCAATTGAGGAAAAAAAAGATAACAGTTTATTTTTTTGTTTATTATTTTGATCGACTTTTCGAATTAATATATAGGATAATGTATCAAAAAGATCTTGGATATGAGCAAACAACTCCCCAAGACTTTTTGCTAGAGATTTTTTATTCATTGATAAATTTTAATGCAAGCTTCAAATCTGTAGTTGGGATTTTACATGCAAAATCCCTACATACATAAAATGTAGTTTTATCATCTATACTTTCTTGTGTCATTGTCCACTTTGCTAATGGGGTTAATTTATTTGATTTATCATCAGTGTCTTTAAAAATTATAACCTTACTTGGGATATAAATCGATTTAATTTTTTCGATTGCTAATTTTGTTTCCGGATCTTTCCCAGATCCAACTACTACAACTTCTTTGGGCTCATTTGATTCAAATAAGAATNCATTAAGCATATNNGNAAATGCAGNNGGAGTATTANTAATTTCTTTTGAAAANGTCATGAAAATTTTATCAGAGATTTCTACCCATTTTGTCTCACCAGTTATTCGATTTAATTTAATAAAATTCATAGCAGCTACAGAGTTCCCTGAAGGTATTGCGCCATCATAACCAGTCTTCGCTCTGACAATTAATTTTTCAGAATTATTGCTACCAAGGAAAAAAGCACCATTTTCAGTGTCCCAAAATTCAGAAACCATAATTTCACTTAATTTGATTGCCTCTGATAAGTAAATAGTATTAAAAGTTGCTTCATATAATTCAAGTAGTCCCCATATAAAAAAAGCATAATCATCTAGATGAGAGTCAATACCAGATTTTCCATTTCGATATCTTTTTAGCAGTCTACCATTTTTGTCTGTGAGATTTTTTAAAATAAATTGAGCGCTATTTTCAGCTTGTTTGATATAATCATCAGAATTAAAAACATCACCTGCTTTAGCAAAAGCGGCAATCATTAGTCCATTCCAGTCAGTTAGAATTTTATCATCTTTGAGTGGATGTATTCTTTTTTCACGAACCGTGTATAAATCATTTAATATTTGATTAATTTTATTATTTGCCTTTGGTTTGTTAAGATAAAGAATATTTTTTAGTGTTTTTTTACCTAAAGCTTCATCTATATAATTGCCACTTAATTCTATATTAAAAGTCTCAATTANTAATTCTGCATCTGCNCTACTNAGNTTTTCCTTNAACTCTTCNNCTGTCCATAAATAAAATAATCCTTCCTCTCCTTCACTATCAGCATCTTCTGCAGAATAAAAACCACCTCGTTTATCAGTCATATCTCTTTGAACATAGAATAAAATTTCTTCAACAACTTTTTGATAAAANCTATCATTNGTAATCTGNAATGCTTCAGTATATGCTAATGCTAACATAGCTTGATCATATAGCATTTTNTCAAAGTGTGGCAATANCCATTCTTTATCNGTTGAATAACGATGAAATCCAAATCCAATATGATCAAAAATTCCACCTAAACGCATATTTTTTAATGTTTTTTCAGCCATCAGTAGTGATGTTTTATCACCTGTCATATTGTGATAGCGAAGTAAATAAATCAAATTATGTGGAGATGGAAATTTTGGTTTATCTCCAAAGCCCCCATGCTTATCATCATAACGATTTACAAATTGTGAATAAGTATCTACTAATATGGATTCTTCTAATTGATCACCAAGTTCTTTTTTATTTGAGTCGATAAGATACTTATTTATTTGGTTTGCGGAAAGAACCAAGTCATCTCTTTCTTTTTCCCATGCTTGAGAAACTGATGGAAGGAGTTCCATCATCCCAGGTCTACCACGCCTTCCTCGTTTTGGGAAATATGTTCCAGCAAAGAAAGGGTCCTTATTTGGAGTCATTATAATAGTTAGAGGCCATCCTCCTCGGCCAGTCATTGCTTGACATACTGTCATATATAAATGATCAATTTCTGGTCTTTCTTCTCGGTCAACTTTAATTGAAATGAAATTTTCATTTAATAATTTAGCTACTTCTTCATCTTCAAAAGACTCTTCTTCCATTACATGGCACCAGTGACAAGTAGAATATCCTATAGAAAGAAAAATTGGTCGATCTAATTCCAGTGCTTTGTTAAAGGCTTCTTTTCCCCATGGATACCAGTCAACAGGGTTATTTTTATGCTGCAGTAGGTATGGACTCGATTCATTCGCAAGTCTATTCAAATTTTGTTTCCCCTNGATTNTTATTTTGNGCTATTNNNTNNNTANATTGNACTATATATAAACAATANAAATGTAGTAAAAAANANTAATTTATTNNNTATNTNTGNNNATTNTTGGAAATTGCATGTCTAAAATTAATTTAAATGTTATGTTTTAACCAACATAGAAGCATATTATGATTCATTTCGCAGTTATACTAGTATATTTATTTACTCTTATAGGTATTGGGGTTTATAAATCTAACAAAATTAAAACCCAGGCTGACTTTTCTATTGCAGGTCGATCGTTATCTCCATGGGTTTTAGTTGGTACCATGCTTGCAACCTGGATGGGTACAGGTTCTATCCTAGGGAATGCCGGGAAAACTTATGAAACTGGCATGGCAGCTTTGATTTTGCCATTTGGAAGCATCTTGGGTATTATCATTTTAACTCAAATTGCAGGAAAAGTAAGAAAATTTGAAAAATTTACTGTTCCAGAAATTTTAGGCGAAAGATTTGGCCAGGGTTCTAGGGTACTTTCTGTAATTGCACTAGTGATTGCTTATTTAGTAATTGTTAGTTATCAGTATAATGCAGGAGGTGCAGTACTTCATACTGTCCTAAAAAACGATTTAGGACAATCATTGATTTCTGTTGAAACAGGTACGATTATTGCAGCAATATTTATTATATCATATACTGTTTTAGCAGGACTTGTCAGTGTTGCTTACACAGATGTTGCCAATGGGATAATAATATTATTTTCTTTTTTAATAGCTATCCCAATCTTTTTTGTTGAAGCAGGAGGATTCTCTGGAATGGAAGCCTCTTTTGATCTGATGGGTAAATCAGATCATATGAAATTTTGGGGTGTGTATTCAACATTAGATATAATCAACTTTTGTCTACCTCCCTTTCTATTGATAATGGGTGATGCAAATATGTATCAAAGGTTTTTTGCTAGTAAATCTGCAGAAGGTGCAAAATATGCAACTAAAGTATTAATCTTTGCTGTTGCTATAGCCGAATTGATGATTATTATTGCCGCGTGGATATCATCTAGTATGATACCTGATGCAGAAGTAGGTAAGTATGTATTGATTTACGCATCTCATGAATTTTTACCAACATTTATTGGTGCGATAATGATGACAACTATCGTTGGAATTATTATTTCAACTGCAGATAGCTTTCTCCTTGTACCAGCGACAACTCTAATGCGAGATATTTATTTAAATTATATAAACCCAAAGGCAGATGAAAAAAAGATTGTATTATATAGTCGTATATTGGTTTTGATATTAGGTATACTAGCCTATTTTGTTTCATTAGGCTTCGCTCGTTCAGAAGGTTTCTTTGAAAGAGCACTATATGCATATACTATTTATGGGGCTTCTATTACACCAAGCTTGGTTGCTGCTTTATTTTGGAAAGGTGCAACTAAGCTAGGCTCTATCGCATCAATAACAACGGGTGTTGTAGTTACATTATTATGGAAAGAAGCATCTTTTGTCCAAAAAATCGTTCCTTCAGATATTTATAATAATATGGATGAAGTTTTCCCAGCCATAACCCTATCAATTTTATCTTTAGTTGTTGTAAGTCTATTTACAAAAAAGAATTAGGTTCTATTTATTATGGGGGGGTTGTTTTTCTGTAATGGTCCTTTTGATTTGATATCCCTTTGATAGTATTCAAAAGTTTTACCTGTGCCTTGCCAATTTTCAACTCGGTTAATAATACGAATATCCCCAGTAAATTTAGCTGATATTCCATTAATTACATGGCCTGTTATAAAATCAATATGATTATGTTTTTCAGCCCAACTCAAGAATACGCGTTTTAGCATTTTTGCATATCCATTACCTTTAAACTCTGATTCTACAACAAATGCATAGGTATATAATGTATTGTTCTTGCCAAAGTTCTCATCCATTCTTGCCCATGGTTCATGGCTTAATTCCTCTAGTGGTATACCAATAATATATCCAATTATTCGTTTTCGATATCGTGCGATAAAAGGTAAGGCTCCTTCTTTATTAAAGTATTTTTGAATTGTTTCATGTGTAAGAATTGCTTTTTTTCCATAATCTACTTCAAGGGTTTTAGAAATTAAAATTAATTGAGAATAATCATTCTCACCTACATGTTTTAAAAGTTCAATTTGGAAAGGACCACTGGAAGCGATGACTTGTATATCTGAAATTGGAGAATTGCTTAAAGAAAGTTGATTCATTGATGTGGAATTTAATTGGCAAATTATTATTTATAAACATGATACATTCTTTTTTCAGGTTCACCATTAAGCAGAGTAAATTCAATGGCAATGGAATCATTTAATAAACGACTTTTAGATGAAATAAAAATAAAGAATAGTCATCTATGTATTGGTTTGGATATTAATCCTGAGGGATTAAATAATCCAAATTCATCTTTAGAGGAATTAAAATCGCATACCTTTAAAGTTATTGATGCTACAAGAGACCTAGCTGTGGCATTTAAACCAAATTTAGCATTTTTTGAGAGGTGGGGAAGTAATGGCTTTAAATGGCTAGAAGAAACCATGGATTATATAGGTCCAGAAACAATTACAATCGGGGATGCCAAACGTGGTGATATTGGAAATACCGCAAAACAATATGCAATGAGTTTGTTTGATCATTTTGGTTTTGATTCTATTACTTTAAGTCCATATTTAGGTTATGACTCGATTGGCCCTTTTGTTTTGCAATCAAACAAAGGAGTTTTTCTACTTTGTCGAACTTCAAATTCCTCAGCTAAAGATGTCCAAGATTTAAGACTTTCGTCAAATCAATTATTATTTGAACAAATAGCTAGATTAGCCGTTAAATGGAATAAAAATGATAATATAGGTTTAGTTGTTGGAGCAACTATGCCAGAGGAAATTACTCGAGTGAGAAATATTGCACATAATTTACCGATGTTGATTCCAGGCATTGGAGCTCAAGGAGGAGACCTTAAAAAAAGTATGGAATATGGCAATCAGAATGGTATAGCTATAATTAATATTTCAAGGGGGATTAGTTTTGCAGGAGATTTGAGTGAAATCGCAATTAGAGACTCTGCAAAACAATTTTTAGAACAAATGCGTGAGTATAGTTGATGGAAAATAAAGAATATTTGGATATTTTTAGAAAAACGGGTGCACTAATGGAAGGTCATTTCGTATTAACATCAGGTAGACATAGTTCTTCATATTTTCAATGTGCTAAGGTACTTCAATATCCTAAATATTTAAATTTATTCTCAAAAACTATCTCAGATCATTTTAAAACTTTAAATATAAATACTGTAATTTCCCCGGCTGTAGGCGGTATAGTAATTGGTACTAGAGTGGGTGGAGATTTAGATAAAAAAACTATTTTTGCCGAGCGTGAGGATGGAAATATGATACTTCGGAGAGGTTTTAGTATAACTCCTGGAGAGAAAATTCTCGTTGTTGAAGATGTCATTACCACTGGTGGCTCGGTTAAAGAAGTTATGCAAGCAGTTGAAGAATTAGGAGGCGAGGTGGTTGGCGTTGGAATTATCGTTGACAGAAGTAATGGAAATGTTATTCTTCATGAAAATCAATTTTCTATTGTAAAATTAGAAGTACAAAGTTTTGATGAAAATGAAATACCTGAAGATTTGGCAAAAATACCTATAGAAAAACCTGGAAGTAGGAGTTTAAAGAGTTGAAAAAAATAATTGGGTTATTATTAATTGGAGTTTTGTTTATGAGTTGTGAAAAAGATAATGATGTTGCTGTTTTATCAACATCATATGGAGCAATGGTTATTGAATTTTATCCTGATGTAGCACCTATGCATGTTGAGAGCTTTAAGATTTTAGCAGAAGAAGGATATTTTGATGGTACAACATTTCATCGTGTCATACCAGGCTTTGTCATACAGGGTGGCGACCCTAATTCTAAAGATGATAACCGAATGAACGATGGAACAGGAGGTCGTGCAGGAAAATTTTTTGGTGGTAAAACTGATGCTTATGTTGGTCGCGAAGAAGACCCATCTACATGGACAATCCCTGCGGAGTTTAATGATTCATTACATGTTAAAGGAACTCTTTCAATGGCTAGATCTCAGAATCCAGATAGTGGTTCAAGTCAATTTTTTATTTGCCATGGGCCAACTCCACAATTAAATAATCAATATACAGTTTTTGGGAAAGTTATTAAAGGTTTAGACGTGATTGATAAAATAGTTAATGTAGATAGGCCCAATAAACAAAACCAATACTATGGTGGCCCTGATGGAGATAACCCTTTTGAAAAAGTAACTATGACAGTTAAAATTATGAAACAAAGTCAGGCAATGGAGACTTAATATCAACTTTATAATTGTTATTACTAATTTTATATGATTAAAAAATTATTATTTTTATCTCTGTTTTTTACCTTCAGTTTTGTTTCTGCACAATTTGAAAGCCCAGTTACTTTATCTGCAAAAGTTGATGACATAGCAAGACCTGGTGAAGTCGCTGAAATAGTTGTTAGTGCATCTATGGACGAAGAATGGTGGATATATGCATTAAGAGATCAAGGGAAAGGTCCAGTTGCATCAAATGTAACAGTTGCTTCCGACATTGTTGAAAAGGCAGGTATGGTGCTAGAAGAAGAGCCAACAGAAAAATATGATGAAGGATTTTTAACTAATACTCGTTTCCATAAAGGTAGCGCAACATTTACGGCTCCAGTTTTATTAAGTGCAAATATATCTCCAGGGACATACGATTTAGAGGTATCGGTTCTTTTTCAAGTATGTAATACATCACTTTGTTATCCTCCAAAAGTAGAGGAATTAATTGTTCCTATAGTAGTTGAATCTGGGCCAATAAGGGATGGGAAAACAGAAATGATTATGGCGCCAGTTGTAAATACTTCTTCTATGGATATGAATCTAAGCGCAGAAATAGAAAAGGGTTTTTTCTCATTTATTTTATTGGCTATATCAATGGCCTTTTTATCTTTACTAACTCCATGTGTTTTTCCAATGATTCCAATTACAGTATCATATTTTATACATCAAGGTGAAGTTGGAGAAAGAAAACCTCTTAGTAATGCAATAATTTATACTTTAGGGATCATTGCAACTTTCTCAATTCTAGGATTTATTTTAGCGTTAACATTGGGTGCTTCAGGTGCTAATCAATTGGCAGCAAATCCTTGGGTGAATCTATTTATTGCCGCACTATTTATTTATTTTGCTCTATCTCTTTTTGGTATGTATGAAATAGAAATGCCTGCAAAATTAAAAGAGTTATCAATGAGTCAAGAAGGTAGAGGTGGAATAATTGGTACTCTCTTTATGGCTGTAACATTTACTCTTACGAGTTTTACCTGTACTGTTCAATTCGTGGGATTATTACTAGTTTCTGCCTCACAAGGTCAATGGTTTTGGCCATTCCTTGGTATGGTAGTTTTTAGTGCCGCATTTGCTTTCCCATTCTTTTTCTTAGCCCTTTTCCCTCAATATTTAGCCAAACTACCTAAGTCTGGAGGGTGGTTAAACTCTGTGAAAGTTGTCATGGGATTTTTAGAAATGGCAGCGGCATTTAAGTTTTTAAGTAATACCGATTTGGTATGGGGTTGGGGATTTTTCTCACATAATGCAGTCTTAGCCGTATGGGCCGTATTGATGTTGCTTACTGGTTTTTATTTATTAGGAAAAATTCAATTGCCTCATGATTCTCCTCTAAAATTAATTAGTGTTCCACGACTAATGCTTAGTACGGCTTTTTTAACTTTTGGTCTTTATTTAACATCTGGTTTATTTGGTCAACGTATACATGGTTTAATATATTCTTATTTACCACCAAAGATTGAAGGGACGACGGGTGCTATAATAAGTAGCGGTCAATCTATGTCAGAAGAATTAACCTGGTATAGAAGTCTCGACGATGCTTTAATAGAGGCACAAGCTTCTGGGAAATCAGTTTTCATTGATTTTACTGGTTACACGTGTACAAATTGCCGTTGGATGGAAGCAAACGTATTTATAAAAAAAGATGTTCATGATAGATTCAAGGAAATGATCTTAGTCCAATTATATACTGATGGCGGACCCAATCATCGAGAAAATCAGGAATATGAAATTGAAAGATTTGGGACTGCGGCATTACCATTTTATGTAATCCTAAGTCCAGAAGATGAAGTGATTGCTACTTTTCCAGGAATGACAAGAAATATTAATGATTTTATAGATTTTTTAGATGTTGGATTGGGTGGTTAAATGAGTATAGTAAAAATGAAAATTTTATTTATAATGTCAATTTTTATAGCTATTAGTTGTGGACAAAAAGATAAAGCATATCCTACTCAAAAGTCAGCGACAATACAAAAACCTGTACAACTCCCTAGTAGTCAACCTCAGCGACCTGACTATGCAATTAAAGCTCCAGATTTCACCCTAAAAACAGTTGATGGAAGACTTTTTAAATTAAGTGAGAATAAAGGAAAAGTTATTTTACTTAACTTTTGGGGCACATGGTGTGGACCATGTAGACGTGAAATACCTGATTTTAATAAGTTGCATAAAAAATATAGAAAAAACGGGTTAGAAATTGTTGGTATTACTCTTAAGAGAGGTTCTTACGAAACGAATAAATCCATAGCTAATTTTATGGAAGACTGGGAAATGGAGTATACAATTCTGACTGATATTGAAGATTATGAGACTCAAATGGTCACCGCTTACTTTGGTCGTGCAATAGGCCAACCAATTACTGGAATTCCAACAACATTAATTATTGATAGAGATGGTTACATTGTTAAAGGATATGTCGGCCCCAGATCAGAAGAAGTATTTTTTGAAGATTTGAAACCTTATTTATTTTCAAAATCATAGATATTAATTAATAACATTTAGAAATTGTTAATGAATAAAAGATTATCCATTATTTATCTCATTTTTATTTTTTCTACTTTATCAGCTAATCAATATTGGCAGCAATTCGTATCCTATAAAATGAATGTAAAGTTGGATACTTCCACTCACACATTAGTTGGTCAATCTACAATAACATATAAAAATAATTCTCCAGACACTTTATACCATTTTTATTTGAATCTATATGCAAATGCTTTTCAAGAAGGGACTGTCAAGCATAGAGAATATTTGGCTGGGTTAGGTAGAGTTAGTCGGCAAAATCGATTTAAGCAAGGAATGGATCGATATTTTAGCAAATATGATGTAAGTAATTTTTTCATCAAAGAAAATGGAAAAGTTTTAGTAGACACGTTTGAAATTGATGATACCATTTTATCAGCTAAGATTATTGATGGTCTTTTACCCGGTGCATCTATAACTGTTGGTCTAGATTGGGAGCAGATAGTTGGAGAATTTTCTGAAAGGTATGGAAGAGTTGGAGAACAATATAACTTTGCTCAGTGGTACCCTAGGGTTGTTGTCTATGATGAAAATGGATGGTTTAACGAACCATTCCATGCAGAGGGCGAATTTTATGGAGAGTTTGGTAATTATGATGTAAAAATGGATGTACCTAAAGGCTATATCATTGGATCAACAGGTACTGTAACCAGTGGAGACCCTGGTTGGGAAGAAGTTCGTGTAGATACAAGCAAGAAATTTTCAGAGTGGCTCAAAGGATTTAAAGCGGGTAGGCCAAAATATAATTCAGATGAAAGGCGAATTGTTTCTTTCTATGCTGAGAATGTTCATGACTTTGCTTGGGTTACTACTCCAAATTTCGTTTATGAAAGTGGTGGATGGAATGGTGTAGATGTCCACGTATTATTCAATCAAAAAAATGGGGAAAAATGGACTAAAAAAGTAGTAGCTCGTACAGAAAGAGCTATAGAGTGGTTAAGTGATAAGTTTGGTATGTATCCTTATCCTCAAGTTACAAATACGGATCGAATAGCTGGTGGTGGCATGGAATATCCAATGTTAGTTATGGATGGTAGTGAATCTGAAGGCTTAATTCTTCATGAGGTAGGACATATATGGTTTTATGGTGTTCTTGCAAATAATGAGGTCCGTGAAGCATGGTTGGATGAAGGGTTTACATCTTTTCAGACAAGATGGTATATGATGGATCGATATGGAGATCAGGGATTTGATTTGCCCAATAGTCGATACAAAAGTTGGCAAAGGAAATACTGGAAATTTGGAAATAGCTTAGGAAATACTCAATGGGGTATGATTAGGTTTATGAGTAGTGGTCAAGATGAGCCAATTAGTAGATCAACTTATATGTTTAAAACACCTCGAGCTGCTGGTTCGAATGCATATACAAAGCCATCACTAATGCTAGATGAATTAAAATATATTTTGGGTGAAGAAACCTTTCTTAAAGGCATGAAAGAATACTATCAAAGATGGAAGCTAAAACATACAAATGAAAAGCGTTTTATTGATGCTATGGAAGATGTAAGTGGTGAGGATTTAGATTGGTTTTTTCGACCTTGGCTTCATGATACTCGAATTTTAGACTATGGAATTAAAGGTTTTGAAAAAGCTAAGCTAGAAAATAATTCGTGGAATATCAGTTTAGATATAGTTCGGTATGGAAATAGAGATATGCCTCAGTTAATTGAAACTATTTTAGAAGATGGTACAGTCCATAAAATCTGGTGGAAAAATCATAAGTTTCGTATTAGAGATACATTTGTTTATAATGTTCCAGGGAAACCTTTATATGCAACTTTAGATCCAGATGCCCAAACAATGGATATAGATTATAGAAATAATTTTTCAACCAAAATGCCTGAAGAAAGAATGTTATACAGACCTGGGATGAATTATCAGCCAAGAAACAAATATGTTTTACAATATTATCCTACAGTTCATTATTTAGATAAAGATGGATATATGCCAGGATTCAATTTTATAAAAACATATAGTAATCTGGAAAATATTGAATCATCATTTAATCTAGGTATAAAAACAAAAAAAGTTTTTTACTCAATTAATGGTTGGACTAAAACACCACATANGACNATAGATCAATTTAATTNTCAGATTTATAATTTTGGAGGTGTTGAAGGTATCGCNATGAGAATTTTGAAAAAAATCAATGCTGATAATTTTGAGAATGGTTTAAAACAAATAGAATTTGGTTTTTATTGGAATCAAGTCAAAGATACTGCTCGTACTCATTTGTATGATGAAGGAAGCCTAATTGTTAATTCAACAAAAATGCGCTCAAGTTTTGCAAGTATAAATAGCGAATTAAGTTTCGATTTTACTCCATTTCAATCATCTGATTGGTCTTTTAACCGAATTACACTTACAAATTCATTTGATCAAAAATTTGGTCTTTTGGGCGGACGTTTTAGGCATGTTTATGGNCAAATTTGGTCAAATCAGGATGGCGTACCCCTACAAGAAAGATATAATGTTGAAGGTGCAGGTTCAGGAGATCTGTATCAAAAAAGTTATCTCAGAGATAAGACGAGTTTTTATGGAAATCAAAATTTCTTTGGNCGTTATCATATGGCTGGAGATGCAAATTTAAGAGCTTTTGGCAATCAAGGTTTTGCGGGAGTAGAACAAGTTTTTGCAATAACTATAGAAGGGTTTTTGTCAAAATCTATTGCAGGNATCAACCTTGAGCTAGCAGGCTTTATTGACCAAGGTACACTCTCTGGATCNAAATTTGTACTTGGAGATAAAGGTTTTGACGGTAACACNTTGGTTGATTATGGAATCGGATTAAGAATATCTACATCAATTTTTGGACAACCTATTTACTTAAGGTTAGATAAACCTATAGGAGCTAAAATTGATGGTGTTGATTTAGAGAAAATGAATGAGTGGGTATTTAGTTTCCAAAAAAGTATTTAATTGGAACCTATACTTTTTAAATGCATTAAAAATATCATGACAAAACAAAGGATCAATATGAAAAAATTATTTTTATTAGTTAGTGTATCTAGCATTTTATTTGGACAAAATTCTGTATTAAAGCAATTTAGTAATCAATTTGCAGATATTGCAGAAAAGGCAAATCCAGCTGTAGTTACTATTTTAACTGAAAAAAATATTGATTTAACCGAATCGCATAGAAATCTTCCGCAAGATAGTGATTTATTTAGATTTTTTTATAATATGCCTAGACAGCGGGAATATAAATCCACTGCACTTGGTTCAGGAGTGATTGTGGATTCAAGAAAAGGATACGTAATTACAAATAATCATGTAGTTGAGGATATGGATGAAATTACTGTTCGATTACTTAATAAGAGCGAATATGATGCAACTATTATTGGTAGAGATCCAAAATCAGACCTTGCAGTTCTGCAAATTAAAGCAAAAGGGCTAGATGCCCTTAAATTTGGTGATTCCGAGGATATTCGTGTAGGAGAGTGGGTGATTGCTGTTGGAAGTCCATTTTCTGCAAATTTAAGCCATACTGTCACTGCAGGTATTGTTTCAGCGAAGGGTCGTGGAAATATTGTTCAAGGTGATGTTTATGAGGATTTTATTCAAACTGATGCTGCAATNAATCCAGGAAATAGTGGAGGAGCTCTTTTAAACTCATCTGGAGATCTTGTTGGTATAAATACTGCAATCTATACAAATAGTTTTGATCGAAGTAATAAAGGGGTTGGGTTTGCAATCCCATCAAATATGGTNAAAAGTGTTATGTCAGATTTGATCAATTATGGTAAAGTATTGCGCTCATGGATAGGGGTCCAAATTCAACCTATTGATGATACAGCAGCAAAAGCTTTAGATATTAAAACGCGTAGTGGTGCATTGGTAGCGGANGTTGTTAACAAAGGACCTGCTGAAAAAGCCGGAGTAGAGACTGGTGATGTAATAATTGAATTTGANGATGTAATGATTAATAGTGTTGATCACTTGAGGAATACAGTTTCTTCTTCAAAGCCAAATAAATCTTATCAATTGGTAGTTATAAGAGATGGTAGAAAGAAAAATTTGAATGTGGTTTTAGAAGCCATGCCTAACGATGAAGTCCTTCTTTCATCGAATGAGTCAACAAATACAAATGAATTGGGAATTGAGGTCTCGGAATTAACACGTTCAAATCGCAGAAAATATGGAATAAAAAATAATGAGCAGGGAGTTATTGTCACAAAAGTTGATTCAGGTAGTCCAGCTGAAAATACAGGTATAGAAGTAGGTGACATTATTACACGAGTAGGAACAAAAAAGTGTAGAACATCTGGAGAATTCCAAAAATTATTGAAAGAAACAAAACGAAAGAATATGGTTATGCTTCATCTTAAAAGAGATGGAGCAGCGCGTTATCTGACTTTAGAGTTAGATGATTAATCTCTCTAATCGACTAATTTTACTCATTTATTATTATTAAGGTTTCCCCTTTGTTCTCAGACGGTGAAAAGGGTAATTTTCCACCGTCATTTATTAAGATAATATTATATCATGATTCAAAGGGTAAATCCACAGGCTGATTTTGTTGCGATAGAGCATCGGGTTCTCGATTTCTGGGAAAAAAATAATATTTTTCAGAAAAGACGTGATGCAAACTCTGGGAAAACAAAATGGTCATTTATAGATGGTCCTATTACTGCCAATAATCCTATGGGTGTTCATCATGCATGGGGACGTACACTTAAAGATATTTATAATCGATATAAAGCAATGAGCGGTTTTGAACTCCGCTATCAGCAAGGTTTTGATTGTCAAGGTCTTTGGGTTGAAATTGAAGTTGAAAAAGAACTAGGATTTAAATCAAAAAAAGATGTCGAAGAGTTTGGTATTGAAAAATTTGTAAATATGTGTAAGGAAAGAGTTNACAAATATTCAAAAATTCAAACCGAACAGTCAAAACGCCTTGGCTATTGGATGGATTGGGATAATTCCTATTTNACTATGTCTGATGATAATAATTATACAATTTGGGCATTTTTGAAAAAATTATTTAACGAAAATAAAATTTATCGTGGATCAGATGTTGTCCCATGGTCTGGGAGATCTGGTACATCATATTCTCAAATGGAAATCATAGAAGGGCGACAGCTTGTGTCTCATAAAGCAGTTTTTGTTCGCTTTCCTATTCGAGAAAGAAAGAATGAATATCTTTTAATCTGGACAACTACTCCATGGACTCTTACTTCAAATGTTATTGTTGGNATTAATGGGGATTTGGATTACATAAAATTAAAAGCAAGCGACGATTCGATATATTATTTTGCTAAAGAAAATCTCCAATTCAAGCGTTTAGATAAACAATTTAAAGAAAAAAAGCAGTGGATTGATGGGGTTCCAAAACTAAAAACAATAGCTCAAATTTTCAAAGAACGTGGTGGGTATGAAATTCTTGATACAATAAAAGGGGAAGAAATGGTTGGTTGGAGCTATGATGGGCCATATGACCATCTTGATGCTCAATCTGAATCAGGAGGATANCCATTTGAAAACAATGAATTAGCAATGATTAATGCCTGTGGAAAATCTCAACATCAGGTGATTAACCCAGGTAAAGATAATATGGGAAATGATATAGTTATTGCAGGTGAAGGTACGGGAATTGTTCATATGGCCCCTGGATGTGGAGATATTGATAATAAAGTAGGTAGCAAGCTAGGTATTGTTAATATTGCACCTTTGGATGAAGAGTCTAANTTTATAGAAAAATTTGGTTGGCTTGAAGGTAAAAAGGCTACCGATGAAGACACTGTGATTGCAATTATAAATGATTTAAAGGAAAGAGGCCTTCTTTTACATGTAGAAGATTATCCGCACGTATATCCNCATTGTTGGCGTTCTGGTGATGAATTGGTTTTTCGTTTAGTTGATGAGTGGTATATAAATATGGATTGGCGAGATAAAATAAAAAAAATTGTTGATGATATTAACTGGATCCCTGAATGGGGTCAAGATAGAGANCATGAATGGTTAGACAATATGGGCGATTGGATGATCTCAAAAAAAAGATTTTGGGGATTAGCATTACCAATTTGGACATTTGAAGATGGTTCATATTTTGTGATTGGTTCCAAAGAAGAATTAAAAGAATTAGCTTGTGAGGGTTGGGAAGAATTTGAAGGTANGAGTCCTCANAGNCCATGGATAGATAAGGTTAAAATAAAACACCCTGAATCAGGTTTAATTGGAACTCGAATTAAAGATGTTGGTAATCCTTGGCTTGATGCGGGNATTGTTCCGTATTCAACCTTAGATTATACTAATAACAGAGAATATTGGAANGATTGGTTCCCTGCTGAATTTGTAGTTGAGTCTTTTCCAGGTCAATTTAGAAATTGGTTTTATTCTTTATTGGCTATGTCAGCAATGATGGAGGGTNAAGCACCTTTCAAAAATCTNCTTGGNCACGCTTTAGTAAANGCTGAAGATGGACGTGATATGCATAAATCATGGGGTAATGCAATTTGGTTTGATGATGCTGCAGAAAAAATGGGCGTTGATGTTATGCGTTGGATGTATAGCTCACAAAATCCAGAAAGTAATTTATTATTTGGTTATGATAATGGAAATGAAGTGAGGAAAAAAATGATTCAATTCTGGAACTCATATTCATTTTTTGCAACATATGCTGCAGTTGATGGATTCAGTCTAAAATCTGATAAATCTTCTTTGAATGAACTTAACTTAATGGATCGATGGATATTATCTAAACTCCATTCATTTATAAGAGATTCAAAAAATTTCCTTGATGAATTCCGTAGTGATAAATTGATGAAAAATTTTGAAAGTTTTTTAGAAGAATTATCTAATTGGTATATAAGAAGAAATCGAAGACGTTTTTGGAAAAGCGAAGATGACGATGATAAGAAAGCAGCTTATCATGTTCTTTATGAAGTGTTAAGTAATACAATTAGAGTTTTAGCTCCTGTCCTTCCTTTTATTACAGAAGAAATTTATCAAAACTTAGTTCGTAATATTGAAGATAATGCATTTGAAAGCATTCATCTTTGTAGTTATCCTAAGGCAGATGAATCAAAAATAGATGATAAATTAATTCATAAAGTTGATACACTTAGAAAATTGGTAGAATTCGCACGATCTGCTCGTAACAAAGCAAATATAAAGATAAGGCAACCTCTTTCTGAGATTCTTTTTTACATTAAAGATGATAGTGTAGCAAACTTTATGATTGATCAGAAAAAAATCATACTTGATGAGCTAAATGTTAAATCCTTGAAACGCGTAAAAGATGAAAATGAGTTAATCGAATATAAAATAAAACCAAATTTGCCTGTCCTAGGTCAAAAACATGGCAAATACCTTAAATTAATTCAAAATCGATTTAATGATTTAAATCACTTTGAAGTTCTGAGTGAAATTAGATCTCAAAAAAAATATGAGATGGAATTAAATGATAAATCCGTTTTTATTGTTAGGGAGGACCTACTAATTGAGCCGATTTCTCAAGAAGGACTATCGTCCTCAGGTGATGATAATATTACGATTGGTTTGAAATTAAAATTAACTGATAAGTTAGTTAAAGAGGGTATTGTAAGAGATATTATAAGACAGGTGCAAACTATGAGAAAAAATGCTAATTTCGCCGTCGAAGATAGAATAAAAATTTTTATGAATGTTGAGGGTTTAATTAAAGAGGCAATTAGTGATTTTGAAGATTTATTTAAGAATGAAGTTTTAGCAACGGAACTTTATTATGATTATGAAAGTGGAGAACATAATGAAAAATTTAAAATTAATGATTGTGAATTACATTTTGGAATACAACGTAATAAAAATTGAAAGGAGAACTCATATTGGCTAATCAATATTCTAAAACAAAACTTGAAAAATTCAGAAAAGCTATTGAAAAAAAAATGGGTTCAGTTTCTGAAGAAGTAGACTCTTTGAAAGAAGGGTTAAGTGCGGCTTCAAATAAACAAGGAGGTGTTACACCTGACTCAATTTTTAGTGTCCATATGGCTGATGCTGGGACTGACTCACATGAGCAGGAAAAGAATTTCATGTTTATGAATAGAGGTAGCGATTATTTCAAAAATTTAGAAATAGCTTTAGAAAGAATTGCTGAAGGTTCATTTGGTGTATGCAAGATTTGCGATTGTCTTATTCCAGAAGAAAGAATGATGGAGGTTCCAAATGCAACGAAGTGTGTTTCTTGTAAAGAAAAAGAAAAGCTTGGTTTAACATGAGAATCTTGTTTGCCAGTGCTTTTTTGGTGCTTGCAGACCAAATGTCAAAAGCCATTATTAGACAAAATATGAACTTATATGAGTCTATTGTGGTTATCCCAAGTTTTTTTCATATAACTTATATAACAAATGATGGCATGGCATTTGGAATAAATTTTCCATTTGGGATATATGTTTTTTCTGCAATTTCAGTTGTATTCACATTAGTACTTCTTTGGTATCTGTGGACAATTAAAGATCAAGACTTTATTATTAGAGCTGGCATAGGTTTAATTATCGCTGGTGCAGTCGGGAATCTTATTGATCGATTATTTTTAGGTAAAGTTGTTGATTTTTTAGATTTTATGATAGGTGATTTACATTGGTATGTTTTTAATTTTGCTGATTCATATGTAACTGTAGGTATGTGTATTATGTTATACGATTCTCTTGTTCTCGAAAAAAAACGTGAGCTTCAAATTGATTAAAAAATCTATTTCAGCTTCTGGAGGTGAGAATGTTCGAATTGATAAGTTTTTAGCAAACCAGATTCTTAATATGACTAGAACACAAATTAAAAAGCTATTTTTAGAGGGCCTTGTTCAGGTAAATAAATCATTTGTTAAACCTGGATCAATATTAAAAGGAAATGAAATTATTACATTCTCTATTCCAGAAATTGATCAAAAATTTGAACATATTGAGCCTGAAGATATTTCATTAGATATACTTTTTGAAGATGAATCAATTATAGCTATAAATAAGCCTTCTGGCCTTGTTGTTCATCCTGGTGCAGGTCATAAACAAGGAACTTTGGTTAATGGGTTAATTTATCATTTTCAGCAATTATCTGATATTAATGGACCAATTCGGTCAGGTATAGTTCACCGTTTAGATAAAGATACCTCTGGTGTTATACTCATTGCAAAATCAAATGTAGTTCACCGTTCACTTGCCTATCAGTTTGAAAAAAGAACCATTAAAAAAGAATATTTTGGTATTACTTGGGGTAAATGGAAGGATAGTAAAGGTGTAATGAGTGGTAATATCCATAGAAAAAGAACAGATCCCACTTCTTACGAAATCAATAATAAGGGCCGTGAGGCAATTACTGAGTACAATATTTTGAAATCAGGTGAATATTTAAGTGAAGTATTATTTTTACCAAAAACTGGCAGAACGCATCAAATTAGGGTACATTCAGCTGAAAATAATAATCCTATTTTTGGTGATAAAAAATACGGAGGGGGTAAAAATAAAGCTAAGGGATATATACCAGAAGTATCTAAAAAATTTACTGAAGCTATTTTAGATTTTAATCGACATGCTTTACATGCGAAAAAAATTACTTTTATTCATCCAGATAAAGATGATGAATTAAGTATTGATGCACCAATTACAAAAGATATTTTAAAACTTCAGAAACAATTAAAAATAATCAATGAATAATTTTAATCATACTAGACAATGGACCACCCCTATTTTAAGTGATTTTTATGAATATCTATCAAAAGAAAGAGATTTTTCCTTTCATACCACCAATGCTTATGAATATGATTTAAATCGTTTTA
>PASX01000052.1 GCA_002713455.1 Fidelibacterota bacterium | reverse complement strand
TAGATGATTATGATCCACTTAGAGAATATAGTGATCGCACATCTAAAGAACCTTTAACAGTATTTGAGCCACATGATGCTGTTCGTGGGGAAGAAACTGCGATTATTCAATATTTTTTAAGTGATGAGGTAGACTCAGTGCAAGCTGAAATATATGATTCAAAAGGAAATTTAGTTGTTTCTATAGTAGGAGATTCAATAGCGCAAAAGCCAACAGAAATTCATCCTTGGTATAGAACACGAACAACTGGTCCTCCTACAACTGCAAAAGGGCTAAATAGATGGGAGTGGAATTTGCGTTATCCAGGCGCGACAATGTTTGAAGGAATTATTATTTGGAGTGGAAGACCACAAAACGGACCGAAAGCGCCTCCAGGGAAATATGAAGCTAGGATTACTGTTAATGGGGTAACAGAATCAAAAAAGTTTGAAATTAAGATGGATCCGAGGTTAAAAGGCGTAACTGAAAGAGATTTAAAAGAACAATTTCAACTTGCATCAAAGATTAGAAATAAAACTTCNTCAGCAAATGAGGCAGTAATTCAGATCCGTGATATCCGTGGGCAAATAAATGATAGATTAAATAAGACTAAAGATCGTCGAATTAACAAATTATCAAAAGAGCTTATTGCGAATCTCACCGAGATTGAAGAAGCACTTTATCAAACTAAAAATGAAAGTGGCCAAGACCCTTTGAACTTTCCCATCCGTCTAAACAATAGATTTGCTTCTCTTAGAAGAAGTGTTGAGACAGGTGATGCAAAACCAACTAATGGTGCATACAAAGTGTTTGAAGAATTATCAATAGAGCTAAAAGCTCATCTAGATTCGCTTGATAAAATACTAGCTAATAGTCTTAATATATTGAATGACCAATTAATTGGTAAAAGATTAGATCCTATATCATCAATGATTAATAAAACAATCAATTAAGGAGAAAAAATGAAAAAAAGATATATACCAGCTCAATTGCTTTTCTTTGTTTTATTACTTTTTGGATCTTCAACATTTGCTCAACAAGAAAAAGAATGGTTAACTGTTGATCGTTATCTTAGTTGGGAAGATGTTCAAAACCCCCAACTTTCACCTGATAATAAGCAGATTATTTATTCAAGAAGATGGGTAGACGCTGTTAATGATGATTGGGAAACCTCTCTTTGGATTATGAATAGTGATGGAACAAAGAATCGATTTTTGGTTGATGGATCATCGCCTAAGTGGTCACCTGATGGTACACGAATTGCCTTTCTTGCACCAGGTAAACCCACTGGAACTCAGATATTTGTCCGTTGGATGGACGCAGAGGGCGCGGTAAGTCAAATCAGCCGTCTTACAGATTCACCATCTAACATTGCATGGTCACCTGATGGAAGCACGATTGCGTTCCAGATGCTTGTAGCTCCAGATGAAGATAGTTCGTGGAAAATCAAAATGCCACCAAAGCCTAAGAAGGCTAATTGGACAGAAAACCCCACAATAATTGAGCGTCTCAAGTATCGTCGAGATCGGGTTGGTTATCATGCAAAGGGATATCGACATATATTTTTAATTCACGTTGATGGTAGTACTCCTCGCCGTCTAACTCATGGTAATTGGCACCATGATTCTTTTAAATGGATGGCAAATGGAAAAACTATCGTCTTTGAATCTCTTAGGATTAAAGATGCAGAATATGCGTGGAGAGAATCCGAAATTTATTCAGTTAATATTAGTTCTGGAAAGATCAGTCAGTTGTCCAAAAGAAAAGGGCCAGATCATGGTCCAGTACCCTCACCAGATGGTCAATATATTGCTTACACAGGTCACGATTGGAGTGATGATTCTTACATTGAAGAGGGACTTTATATAATGAAAGCTGATGGTTCTAAGCCTAAAAAGATTGCTGAAGAAATGGGTCGTCGTCCAAGTAATCTAATTTGGTCAGAGGATGGAAGTGGCGTTTATTTCACCACTGCAATGAATGGAACTTCAAATATTTATTATGCGACTCTCTCTGGCAAAACACGGCCTATAACTAAGGGAAAGCATATCCTCCGTATTTCAGATATAGGTAAACGTGGCCTGGCTGTGGGTACACTAAGTAGTTCACAAGTACCAAAAAACTTGATCTCTCTAAACATTAGAAAACCATCCCAAATGCAGACACTTTATGTTTCGAATAAAACACATCTTGCGGAAGTAAAATTAGGAGAGGTAGAAGAAATTTGGTATAAATCTGTTGATGATTTTCGTATTCAAGGATGGATAGTTAAACCTCCAAACTTTACACCCTCAAAAAAATACCCACTGATTTTGAGAATTCATGGTGGACCTCATGCCATGTATAATACTGGATTCGATTTTAAAAATCAGAATCATGCGGCAAATGGTTACGTGGTTCTGTATACAAACCCTCGTGGTAGTTCCGGCTATGGAAGTGCTTTTGGGAATGCCATAAAAAATGCATATCCAGACAAGGATTATGATGATCTTATGGCTGGCGTGGATGAAGTCATTTTGCGAGGTTATATCGATGAAAAAAATCTTTTCGTATACGGTGGTAGTGGCGGTGGAGTTCTAACAGCCTGGATAGTTGGGCACACGGATAGGTTTACTGCTGCTGTTTCTAAAGCTCCTGTCATTAACTGGATGAGCTTCGTTGGAACAACAGATGGCTCCTCTTGGTATTATAACTTCAAAAAATTACCTTGGGAAGATCCAAGTGAGCACTTGCGACGCTCACCCCTTATGTATGTAGGTAATGTATCTACTCCTACTATGCTCATGACAGGAGAGAAGGATCTTCGAACGCCAATGAGCCAAACCGAAGAATTTTATCAAGCTTTGAAATTTCAAAAAGTGCCTACGGCTATGATTCGCCTCACCGATGGTTGGCACAGTAGAAGTACGCCACCAACTAATTTTATTCGCGTTCAGCTTTACTTAAGAAATTGGTTCGAACGTTTTTCAGTTAAATAAAAAACGTTCAGGTTCTAAAATAAAAACCCCCTCTTCCGAGAGAGGGGGGGGAAGTGCGGGACTGACGAGACTTGAACTCGCGACCTCCGGCTTGACAGGCCGGCGTTCTAACCAACTGAACTACAGCCCCAAATATGAATTTAGATTTTTTTATNAACTTTNTCNCGNTAAACTAAAGNNNNTGGNATAANTANNATATANCCTAAAAAAAGNANNATNGGNGNAAGNGTTAANCTTTGNAANCTATTNACCTNATCCANTNGCCATNAAANNATANCCAANAATTANTGAGTGCTAAGCCGATGCTAAAAATTAAATAATTTTTTTTTCCAAAGGCCCAACCCTTAAACAATTGTTTAACATCCTTATTATCTTTTGTAGTCATATGTCAAAGAAAATTACATCTTACTAATTGGGCTACCAATTATTTTTTAATTATTTTATTTAATTTTACCTATCTTAATGATTGAAAGTGGAATTTTGCATGGATAATAAAAAATAACTAAGTTTGCCCCCCACAAATGAAAACAAAATCTCAATTTCGTTTTAGTCAAAATTTCACAGAAATTGTGGCAGTTACAGTATTAGGAGCCTTTTTGGTGTTCTATCTAATAGTATTAATTTGGCCTCAAGGAAACCCATATGATTCTGTGAAAGTGACCATCCCTAAAGGAGCTTCTCTCAAAGAGGTTGGCTTTACCTTAAAGAATCAAAATGTGATTAAAAATGACAATTCGTTTTTATTAGCAGTTAAAGTATTAGGATATGAAAAAGATATTCCTGCCGGAAAATTTAGATTAGAAAAAGCTTCTAATAATTTTCAAATTATTGATCAATTGGTGAATGGTATTCAAGTAAGTAAGAGGGTTACTATTAGAGAAGGATGGACAATATCAATGGTTGCTAAAGAATTGGAAAAAACATTAGGAATTGAGACCAAATTTTTTGAAGAAGCCTCAAAAAATAAAATTTTGCTGAAAAAGTGGAAAATATCTGGAAAATCTTTTGAAGGATATTTATTCCCTAACACATATCAGTTTACAGAAGATGAATTGCCATTTGATATTATTAATCGAATGGTAAGAGAATATAAAAATAATTTTTCAGATCAAATGTACGCGCGTATGAAACAAATAGAAATGTCTGAGCTTGAAGTGTTAACGCTTGCATCAATTATTGAAGGCGAAGCAATACATGATCGCGAAAGACCAATTATTTCTGGAGTATATCATAATAGGTTAAACATAGGCATGCGTCTCCAGGCAGATCCAACTATACAATATATTATTGATGATAGTCCTAGAAGACTATTAAATAGAGATTTAAAAATAGACTCACCTTATAATACCTATTTGAATCAGGGATTGCCACCTGGACCAATAAATAATCCGGGGTTTGAATCAATTAAAGCTGCATTATATCCTGATATAAATGATTATTTATATTTTGTAGCTAGAGGAGATGGTTATCACACTTTTTCAAAAACTAAAGATCAACATAATAAAGCAAAACGTGATTTTCAAAAAGTTAGACGCAATCTTAGAAAACAAAAATTAAAACGCGGGTAATTATTAATAATGAAAAAATCTAAATTAAATCGTGTTCAAAAAGCAGCAGTTGAAGCATATGGTAAACCTGTATTGATATTTGCAGGTGCCGGGAGTGGTAAAACGCGTGTATTAACTCATAAAATTGCTTATCTAGTTGATAAAGGATTAGTTGAGCCAAGAAATATTTTAGCTCTGACATTTACTAATAAGGCATCTAAGGAGATGAAAGCTAGAGTTCATAAATTGGTAAAAGTACCTGATGGACTGATTACTATGGGCACTTTCCACTCTGTTTGTGCTAAAATACTAAGAAATGATATTCATAATATAGGTTATAACTCAGATTTTTCAATTTTCGATATTCAAGATCAAATTAGCTTACTAAAAATAATTTTAGATGAAATGAAAATTCCCAAAGCAGAAATTTCACCTCAGGGAGCAAGGCATAGAATAAGTTTTTTGAAAAACAAACTAATTACTCCCTCTGCTGCAACCAAAAAAGCTAGCTTAGTAATTGATAAAACATACGCAAGTATTTATAAAACATATCAACTGGAATTAGCAAAAAATAATTCAGTTGATTTTGATGATTTGCTGTTGCTTCCGCTCAAGATTTTTGAAGAAAATCAAGAAATATTATCAAAATATCAAAATTTGTGGAAATATATTCTTGTTGATGAATATCAGGATACGAATATGCCTCAATTTAAGTTAGTTAAATATTTATCAGGAGATCATCAACAGGTTTGTGTTGTTGGTGACGATGATCAATCAATTTATGGATGGAGAGGTGCTGAAGTTAGAAATATACTTGATTTTAAAAAGTTATTCGATAACTGTGAAGTATTTAAATTAGAAAAAAATTATCGATCAACTGGAAATATCTTAGATGCAGCTATATCTGTTGTAAAAAATAATGAAAATAGAGCTTCGAAAAAATTGAGTTCTAATAGTGGTGCAGGAAATAAGCTTGGATTAATTGAAACAAATGATGAATTAGAAGAAGCAGATGCTGTTATAAATGCATTAGAAAAAGAAATAAAATTAGATAAAAGAAATTTTAGTGATTTTGCTATTTTATATCGAACTAATGCGCAGTCTCGAGCTTTAGAAGACGCATTTAGAAGGTCTGGGATACCCTACAACATTGTTGGTGGAGTTCGCTTCTACGATAGAAAAGAGATTAAAGACTTAATCGGATACCTATCTTTGATTATTAATCCAAAAGATACGATATCTTTAAGAAGGGTTGTGAATTTTCCTCCAAGAGGGATTGGAATGAAAACAGTTGATAAGTGTGCTATTAAAGCAGAAGAAGATAAGATTGAAATGCTTGAGGTTTTATCTAACCCACAAAGTATGGGAATTAAGGGTAAGCAAGCAGATTCAATTGCAAACTTTTATAATATAATAAAAAAATATAATGAGCTTATCCCAAAATTAAATGCAGGTGAGCTTATTAGAGCTTTAGTTGAAGAGATAGGACTTAAGGAATATTATAATAAAAATTCATTTAAAGATGATCAAGATAGATTTCAAAATGTTCTCGAACTTATCAAAAGTGTAGACGAATTTATTTCTAGAGAAAAGGAAGCAAGTTTAAATCAATTTTTAGAAGAAGTTTCTTTATTAACGGATCTAGACCAATGGAATGACCAGACAAATCGAGTAACACTTATGACAATTCATGCTTCTAAAGGATTAGAGTTTCCCGTGGTGTTTCTTACGGGATTGGAAGATGGGTTATTTCCATTATATAGTTCATTAGATGAAAAGGAAAAATTAGAGGAAGAACGTCGACTTTTTTATGTTGGCGTGACACGTGCTATGAAAAAAGTTTATCTATTATACGCCAATAATCGTCGTAGAATAGGGTCTGATGATTTATATGGGTTAGTATCACGATTTGTCAATGAAGTGCCAGAAGAAAAATTAGAAAAAATTTCATTTACTTCTGCATTAACTCGAAAAGTAGTTAGAGGAAAACGTGGTAGACATACGAGGACAATTGTTAAGAGAACAGTTGTTATTTTTGACGATTTTCAAGTGGGTGATTATGTTGAACATTCAATTTTCGGAACTGGAAAAGTTCAGGCTTTAAGTGGAAGGGGAGAAAATCAACGGGTTGGAATTGAGTTTAAAGATGGTTTAAAGAAAAAACTTGTAGTAAAATTTGCTAACCTTAAAAAAGTTGATAAGCTATAATGTCCATTGAGAAATTAAAAAATGCATTATCTAAGGAAGGGCTTAGATATACTAAACAGCGGCAAGATGTTTGGGATGAATTATGTTCAAATGATGAACATAGAGACGCTGAAGAAATTTATTTATCATTAAAGAAAAATGGATTAAAAGCTTCAAGAGCAACTGTCTATAGAACAATAGATGTTTTGGTGAAAAATGATTTGGTTCGAAAACTTGAATTAGGTGATGGAAAAGCGCGTTATGAAAATAAAATTGATTCTCATCATCATGATCATATGATTTGTGTTCAATGTGGTAAAATAGAAGAGTTTATGGATCAAACAATTGAAAATCGCCAAGATAAAATTGTTAAGAAAATGGGTTTTAAAATGATTCGACATATCCACCAACTATTTGTTGTGTGCAATAAATGTCAATGATAAAAATATTTTTTCTATTATTTATATTTATTTTTAAGGGAAATCTAAATCCTGAATTAATCATTGGTAAAGAAAGAGTTAAGCCTGGCATTATATTCATTTTTGAAGGTGCAATAAAAGATCACATAACTCCTATTTCTATGCATCTTAGCGAGAGTTTAACTAATGTTCATATTGAAGCGAGAGTTAATTGGGGTTCAGATAATATTCCAAACGGTACACCTTCTGAAGGGTTTGTTCCTTATTTAAATATAACTGCTACAATTACTAACCAAAATTCAGGTTTATTAACATTCATTGATTTAAAGCCACATGTTAATCTTGTTGATAATTTTCATTATGCCAGGAATATATCATTACCTGGTAAAATTAATGAATTATACACTGTTAAGTTTAATATTTCTCCACCAACAGGAGTTGATCTTGCTATTCACAAGGATTGGTTAAAAAAATATGGGAAGCAACTTATTTCAAATTATAGTTTTGAATATAAAAATATCAATTTTAATGAGATTGCAAGTGCGAAGCGGAATTAAATATTAATTTATTTGTTTATAAAGTTTTATAGTTTTTTTATTATTTGCACTTGAATTAGTTAAGGTTTCATCTTGAATTAAATTTTCTTGAAAGCCTATTTTTTCATATAATTTTTTTGCTGGTTCATTTTTTGGCATCAATCTCAAAGATAAGATTTTCATTTTCTTCTTATTGGCTAATTTTTCTAGATATTTTATTATTTTTGTTGCTAATCCTTTTCTTCGATAAGTAGTATCGATAAATATATGCATTATATGGGCACGACTAGAATCTGTATTAAAAAGTATACTACCAATACCAATTATTAATTTATCATTTATCAAAGTAAAACTTTCTACATTTGAACTATTATAAGTTAGAGCTTTCCATTTATTGTAATTAAATGGATACTTTAATCGAGGTTCAAAAAGATTTAATTCTTTTGGATTAATAAACCAATTATTAAGTACAGCTTCAAGAATACGGCTATCATCTTTATTATTATAATCTATTTTTTTAATGCTGATGAACATGGGTCTTTATCAATATTTTCGTAAGTTTATACCCAAAATTTATTAACAATGAAGCCCATAGTCTCTATATCAAATTTTAAAGAAGGTCAAACTATTCAAGGGTTTTATTTATGCGTTGAAAAACATCTAAGACATACTAGGTCTGGGGATCTTTTTATTGATTTAATTTTAAGAGATAATACAGGAAAAATTAATGGTAAAATTTGGGATAAAGTCGAAGCCTTTGATAAGAAATTTTCTCAAGGTGATCCCGTAGCAATAAAAGGTAATGTGGAATCATTTTTAGATCGACATCAATTAACAGTTACTCGGATCAATAAAGCTACAGTTCAGAATTATGCACGTTATGGATTTGATCCAGCTTTGATTGTACCAGTATCTGCTTATGATCCAAAAAAAATGTGGAAAGAAATAATTAGTATAATTAGATCAATTAATAATCCATTCTTGAAAAAATTAAGTTATAACCTTTATGAAAAAAATAAAGAGAAACTGTTAACTCATCCTGCCTCAGTTACAATGCATCATAATTATAGGTCAGGATATTTAGAAAATGTTTTATCTATGGTTAAAATGGCAAAAACTTTAGCTCCTCATTATAATTTAGATGTGGATATCGTTTTTGCAGGAATACTATTGCATGATATTGGAAAACTTCATTGCATTGAATCTGCGTATGAAACAAGTTACACGGAAAAAGGAAATCTTTTAGGACATATTGTTGTTGGACGGGATATGGTTTGTAATGAGGCGAAAAAAATAAAAAATTTCCCCAAAGATTTATTATTGAAGATTGAACATATAATATTATCACATCAAGGAAAATATGAATGGAAAAGCCCGAAAAAGCCTGCTTTTGCTGAGGCATTATTAGTCCATTTAATTGATTTTTTGGATAGTCAGATGAATATTATGGAGCAAGAAATCAAAGCTGATCAAGATAAGGATTTATTCACAAGTAAATATAATTACTTTAATATTCCATTGCTTAAAGGTTCAAATGGTTCCAAATAATTTGGTTAGGGGGGCAATCTTTTGTTCTATTGCTATTGGTATGGGTTTTTCTCTTATGCTAATTCCAAATATTGAATTGATTACAGTTGTTGTTTTTATATCTGGTTTATATCTTGGCATTAGATGGGGAGGATTGGTTGGTCTTACTTCAATGGCGATATATTCTGGAATGAACCCAATGGGTTCTGGCTTAAGTTTTCCCCCATTATTTGCTATGCAGATTTTAGGTATGTCATTAACTGGAATAATAGGTGGTTTGGTTCGCCCATTTTTTTTCGTGAAACAATTTAATTTTTTTTTAATCAGCGGTCTAGCTGTTTTAGGTTTTACGGTTACATTGATATATGATATGCTAACACTTCTAGCTTATCCAGTTGCAGCTGGACTGGGATTCTCTGGTATTCTTGCTGCTTTAATTAAAGGACTTGGATTCACACTTCTACATGAAATTTCAAATGCGATAGTTTTTACAGTTTCAGTACCTCAGGTTATAAAATTATTGAACAAAAATTGAAAAAATTATTTATTATAGTTGGGATTTTTTCAGGTATTACTTCACAACAAACTTTTAATATCCCTTTTGATTGGGCTGGGCAAAATGGAATGGTTATTAATAATGGAAAACTATTTTGGAATCAAACATGGACTTCAGGTATGCTTTTGTTCGATGGTTCATATACATCATTTCCAATAAAGTATGGTGGGCATACTTCAGAAAAATTTTCACAAAATAAATTAAACTTTTTGCCCCTTTTTTCGAAGTTACCTGACTCATCAAAAACAAAAAGTTTTTTTGATTATTATAGAGGAGATTATCTCTACGATCAAATAGAGCTCGGCGGTGATTTTGAATCAAAGAATGAAAAAATTGAAGTTAGAGGTTTTAAACGTTCTCATGGCGGGAATACGGGTCATTACTTGCATCCTTTAGGGGGATCTTCCCCAATCCATCATTCTTATCGAGTTAATTATGGTGTAGAAAGAAAGGATCAAAAATTTGAAGCATCAGTAGCAAGATATATTACCAAAAGTGGACTACCTGACTCAGTAGAAAATGGGTTAGAAAATGATAATATTATTAATGCTGGTTTTCGTTATCAAAGAAAATTTGATAAATATACAATGAACACTTATTTTGGACAATTTTTACAAAGTCGTTTTATAAAACATTCTTCAGTAAAAGATACTAATTATAATAATATTAATCGTAATCAATATATTTTTGAACTAGTAACACAAAATAAAACCAAAATTGGTTATAGATATGATTCTCAACAAATAAATATTCTTAATCTAAATCGATCATTGAATTGGTCAACAATTTATGTTGCAAAAAACTTTGGAAGTTTATTTTTCAGAAGCGGGTTACAATTATTGAATCCTGATCAGAAACAGTTTTTTCATTGGCTTGTAAATTATAATTTAGATTTAGGAATAACTTCTATCGTATTTACATCTGATGCTATTTCTAAACCTATCCATCCAACAAATTTTCAGAAAGAGGAGAATAATAATTTTGAAAATTGGGTAAATAATCAATTAAAAGGTAGCTTGAAAATTGGAAGTTTGTCAGCTAATGGGTTTTTTCAAATTAGTAAATTAAATATCGAAAATAATAAGATTGCAAACGCTCAGTTCATTGGATTTGATATAAATTATTATTTCAATGATAAATGGAAGATTTATTCTAATATTTTATCTCAATTAGATTCATCATATGTAGGAGGTGGCTTAGGATCTATAGCAACATTAGGCTTCAATGGTGAATTCAATATATTTGATAATAATATGAATCTTAAGCCTCATTTTTGGGTCAATGGTAGTTCAGGGAAATTGTCTTCATTTGCCTTTGATCCTATTAGACATGTACCCTTTAACAATTCAAATGCTGAGTGGATTATTAAAGATCATTTGCTACTTCATTTCGAATTAACTACAAATATATCAGGAGTCTTGATTCACTATAGAATAAATAATCTACTTAATGCTTTTGGAGCTACAAACGATGAAGCGTGGGTTCAAAATAATTATATGTACCAAAAACTAGGTAGAATGATTCAATTTGGAGTTACATGGAATTTTATAAATTAATCGACTTACTGATATTCACCAAAAAAAGATGTTTGTAAATTAAAAGTTATGATTTCGTCAAATAATAATGGATCTGTATTAAATCGCTCAGTTTTAGTACTTAATACTAACTATGCACCTTTAGACATTTGTACTGCGAGAAGGGCAATTTGTCTATTTTTTAATGAAAAAGTAGAAATTTTAGAATCATATACAGAATCAGTTCATTCACCGACAACTACTTTATCTCTTCCTAGTATAGTAAAATTAAGAAATTTTGTAAAGTATCATAAGCTAGATGTTATTCTTACGCGAAGAAATATCTTAGTTCGAGATAACCATCAATGTCAATATTGTTCTTCAAAAAAAGGTCCATTAACTATGGATCATGTTATGCCAAAAAATAGAGGAGGAGAAGATACTTGGGAAAACCTAGTTGTAGCGTGTCAGAAATGTAATAGAAAAAAAGGCAATCGGACACCTGATGAGGCAAAAATGCCATTAAATAGAAAGCCTTTGAAACCAAATAAAATTCATTATTTTCAAAAATTTATACATGACCAACAAGTCACATGGAGACCATATCTTTTTATGGAATCATTTTAAATGAAAAGGGTTTTAAGCGGTATTCAGCCGTCGGGTCAGCTTCACTTAGGTAACTATTTTGGAATGATGTCACGGATGATTAAATATCAAAATGAAAATGATTTATTTTGTTTTATAGTTAATTATCATGCTTTGACAACAATTCAAGATAAAGAACTTCTGGTGAATAATACACTCAATGCGGCAATGGATTTTATGTCATTAGGTTTAGATCCAAAAAAATCAACTTTTTGGATCCAAAGCGATGTACCTCAAGTATGTGAGTCAACTTGGTTATTATCAAATATAGTTAATCTAGGTTTATTAGATAGGTCAACATCTTATAAAGATAAATTGGCTAAAGGTTTGACCGCAAATCTTGGTCTTTATTCCTACCCTGTTTTAATGGCATCTGATATACTTTTATTTGGCGGTGAAATTGTGCCAGTAGGTCAAGATCAAAAGCAACACATTGAGATTACAAGGGATATTGCTAACCGATTTAATAACATTTATGGAGAGATTTTTGTAGAGCCTGTACCAGACATTGAAAAAACTTCAAAATTGATTCCAGGAATAGATGGACAAAAAATGAGTAAGTCTTATGGTAATACTATCCCGATATTTGGTGAAGAAAAACAAATCCGAAAAAAATTTATGTCAATTGTTACCGATTCTACAGATATTGATAAACCTAAAAATACTGATACTGCTTTATTTCACTTATATTCCCTTTTTTTAAACAAATCAGAGATAGAAACATTATCTGAACGTTTTAATACTCCTGGAATGAGGTATGGAGATATTAAAAATGAATTATTTGAATGTTTTTGGACATATTTCGAACCCTTTAGAGAAAAGAGAAACTATCTTAATGATCATAAGGACTTTGTATTAAATAGTTTAAAAGAGGGGGCATCAAAAGCTGGTGCAGTTGCAGATGATTATTTATTAAAAGCTCGAGATGCAATGGGACTTCATTATGGATAAACAAATGTATAAAGTTCAGTTAGATCAATTTGAAGGCCCTCTTGATTTACTTCTTTATTTTATTCGAAGAGATGAAATAGACATCTATGATATTCCCATCTCAAGTATTACATCTGAGTATTTACAAATGATAAATGATATGAAAGCAATGAATTTATCAGTAGCAGGCGATTTCATTCTAATGGCTGCAACACTTATGAGAATAAAATCAAAGATTTTACTACCAAGGCCAAGCTTGGATGAAGATGGTGAGCCAATTGACCCAAGAACACAGTTAGTTGAACAGTTATTAGAATATCAACAGTTTAAAGGACTTTCTTCAGAATTATCAATTAGATTCCACCAGCAAAGTTTTAGACATACACGTAGTATAATTGAAGAGATTGAAGGCGCTGAGAGCATTGATCTTAAATTAGGAAATGTTACACTTTTTGATTTAGCTAAATTATTTAAAGAAGTGATGGAAAAGATGCCCGTGATTACATCATATGATTTAACTAGAGAAGTAATAAGCCTTGATTTTAAAAAAGAGCAAATACTCCAATCATTTGATGGAGATGGATTGATTTCATTTAGTAGACTATTATCAGTTTGTAAAAATAAAATAGAAATGATTATTACTTTTCTTGCTCTATTAGATTTAATTCGGCTTTTTAAAGTCGCAGTTTTTCAAAATAATTTATTTGATGATTTTGATATACATCGATTAGAAAAAAATTAAGTTGAAGGAAATAGATCAAATTGTTGAGGCCTTACTTTTTGCTAGCCCTGAACCTTTAACTCAAAAAAAAATCAATTCAATTTTTGATAAAGATCCACCAAATCTTGAGTTTCATATAAAAAAGTTAATTAATAAGTATTCTAAACAAAACCATGGAATTGAAGTTCTTAATATTGCGGGAGGTTTTCAGATTAGAACAAAACCGGATTTTGATATTTATGTAAGAAAATTATTAAATAACTCTGGACAGTTATATTTATCCCAAGCTGCTCTAGAAACTTTATCAATCATCTCATATAAACAGCCAATTAGTAAGCCAGATATTGAATCGATTCGAGGTGTTGATTGTGGAGGAGTGTTGAAGACCTTATTAAAAAAAAGTTTAATTATAATTAAAGGTAGGCAAGATAGTCCTGGGAGACCCTTATTGTATAAAACTACTAGTGAATTTTTGCAAGTATTTGGATTGAATAGATTATCAGACTTGCCAAAACTTAAGGAAATTTCTGAAATTTTAGAGGAGCAGCCGGCTCTAACCGAGCAAATAGATGCGTTTAAATAAATTTATATCTAAATCTGGATTTGGATCAAGAAGAGAAGCAGACAAATTAATAAAAGGTGCGACTGTTACAGTAAATGGTAACGTAGAGTTAAATCCAGCATACAATGTAATTGATGGAGATAAAGTCTATTTAGATGAACAACAAATTATCCTTCAAGAAAAAAAACGATTTATTATATTGAATAAGCCATCAGGATATATAACAACTGTTAAAGATCCATTTAAGAGAAAAACTGTAATGGATTTAGTTAATACCGATGAGCGCTTATTTCCTGTTGGTAGGCTTGATAAAGATACTACTGGATTATTACTTCTAACCAATGTTGGAGATACAGCTAATATTCTAACACACCCAAGAAATAAAATAGAAAGAATCTATAAAGTTGAAATAGATAAAATATTTAAAGATTATGAAATTAAACGTATGGCTTCTAAGATTTATATTGGTCAGAAAGAGTGGGGTAAAGTAGAAGTTTTATCGCAAAAGCGTGATCGAGGTAGGGTAATTGTTGACCTAAGGTTGTTCCAAGGTAAAAAACGTGAAATTCGTCGAATAATGTATAGAATGAAACGTAAAATTTTTGATTTACGAAGAATAAAATTTGGACCAATTGAATTAGGAGATTTACCCATAGGGAAGTGGAGAAATTTAAGCTCAGTCGAGAATAAGCGTTTAGATAGCATTAAATTGCTTAATTCTAAGAGGGCATAATCATTATGAATATCATATTATAAACTGTAAATTTCCCGGCTTATTGAGAAAGCATAATTAAGAATGATAATTGCTATAGATGGTCCTGCTGCAACTGGGAAAAGTACTACAGCAAAAGCCTTGGCTCAAAGATTAGCGTTCACATATTTGGATACTGGAGCGATGTACAGAGCAGTCACTCTGCTAACATTGCGAAAAAAAATTAAAATAAGTGAAAACTCTGATTTGATTTCATTGCTTGAACGATTTGATTTAAAAATTGAACAGCATGAAAATAAAATTTTAGTAATTCTTAATGGCGAGGATGTCTCTGATGAAATTCGTCGCTTAGATGTTACTGAAAATGTTAGTGAGGTAAGTGCACTCTCGATTGTAAGAAAAACATTAGTAAAAATTCAGAGAAAAGTTGCTAATGATCAAAATTGTGTTGTAGAAGGTAGAGATATAGGTACAGTTGTTTTTCCGAATGCTGAAGTGAAGTTTTATGTTGTTGCAGATTATGATGTCAGGGCAAAACGTAGACTGCTTGATTTTAAAAGATTAGGAGAAGAAAAATCAATTGATAATCTTATTGAAGAAATTAAAAATAGAGATAAGTATGATTCTGAAAGGAAAGACTCGCCATTATTAAAAGCTAATGATGCAATTGAAGTTGACACAACTAATATGACAATTGAACAACAAGTTGATANAATGTATAAAAAAATTAAATTAATTGAAGGAAAAAAATAACAAATGTCTGAAACAATCCAAGAACCAGTTACAGAACAGGCTTCTAATTCAAATGAATCAGAAGCCAGCGTAGATAAAGAGATTGAATCGCCTGTAACAATTTCTGAAAGCAAAACTAAGAACGAGATGCAAAGTGAAATAAGTAAAGATTTGGAGATAGATTATCTTTCTTCAGATTTATTTAGCAATATAAAACATATATCTGCTGAAGATTTAACCCAGAATAAAGAAGAAGATGAGATTCCTCAAAAAGAGCAAGATAGATATAAATCCACTTTGACAGATATCACTGAAAAGGAAATAATTACCGGTAGAATTATTGGTATAAATGAAAAAGATGTATTGATAGATATAGGNTTTAAATCTGAAGGTATAATTGATCGGAATGAATTTTCAGAAAATAATATTCCTGAAGTAGGAGAAAAAATTGAAGTTTTTNTGGAAAAAATTGAAGATGAGAGTGGAAAAACAATTTTATCAAAAGAAAAAGCTGATTTTTTAAGTAGATGGAAAGAGTTACGTGAANTTTTTGATAATGAAAAAATAATAAAAGGAAAAATTATTCGCCGTATAAANGGNGGNATGGTAGTAGANCTAANTGGNGTACAAGCTTTTTTACCNGGGTCNCAAATAGATGTAAGNCCTGTTAAAGATTTTGANCAATTTCTTGATAAAGAAATTGATCTTCGAGTGGTAAAATTCAATGAATTTAGAAAAAATGTTGTAGTATCTCACAAGGCTATTATTGAAGAAAGTCTTGCTGAGCAAAGAGATGAATTATTTAAGAAACTAGAAGTAGGTAGTGTTGTAGATGGTAGAGTAAAAAATATAACAGATTTTGGAGTATTTATTGATCTAGGCGGAATTGATGGGCTCCTGCATATAACTGATTTAAGTTGGGGGCGTGTAAATCATCCTTCTGAGTTAATTAGTATNGATGATACACTATCTGTTAAAATAATTGACTTTGATCAAGAAAAGAAAAGAGTATCTCTTGGATTAAAGCAATTAACGCCACATCCATGGGAAAATGTTGCAACTCAATATCCTGAAGGTTCGAAAATTACTGGGAAAATTGTAAGTATGACTAATTACGGAGCTTTTGTTGAAATTGAACCTGGTATTGAAGGTTTAGTTCATGTGTCAGAAATGTCATGGACACGTCATGTAAAAAATCCATCAGAAATNTTTACTTTAGGTGACGAAGTGGAAGCGGTAGTTTTATCTATAGATACCGAAGAAAGAAAAATTAGTCTTGGTTCAAAACAGCTTCAAGATGATCCATGGGATGCTATTGAAGAAAAATATATTGTAGGTAAAGATGTCAAAGGTAAANTTATAAATTTGACTCAGTTTGGAGCTTTTATTGAACTAGAAGAAGGAATTGATGGGTTGATTCATGTTTCAGATTTATCTTGGACTAGGATTATTCGACATCCCAAGGAATTATTAGAAAAAGGCAAAAAAATTGAGGTAAAAATACTTGAAGTTTCAAGAGAAAGTAGAAGAATATCACTCGGTTTAAAACAAATGCAAGATGATCCGTGGCCTGAGCTTTCAAAAACATTTGAATCAGGCAAAAAAGTTGAAGGTGAAATCGTTCGTATTTTGGAAAAAGGAATTATTTTATTATTAGATCATGAAGTAGAAGGAATTGTACCATTTAGTAAAAAAATAAAGAAAAATCGTAAGTCACTTTTATCTGAATATAAGGTTGGGCAAAAAATAAGTGCTGTAGTAATTGAAATTAAACCAGACGATAAAAAAGTTATTTTATTTATTGATGAATTAGGTGGAGATAAATCATCTNCTNATGAAGATATCCAGCAATTTNTAGATAGTCAAAATGAACCAGCTGGTGAAAAAATAGAAATTCCTTCAAATTCCGATATAAATGATGATGAAGAAGAAAAATAGGATTTTCTTTATAGACCTTTAAGCAAAATTATGAGAAAGGATTTAAATATTAGAAAACTAAAATCCTTTCTTTTATGGAGAAGCCTAGGGATTAGACTTGGTGCATTCTTTTTGGCTGTATTTCTTTGGCTTTTTGTTGTAAGTGAAAATGAATATACATTAACGGTTGAAATACCTATTGAAGCTCGAAATCTTCCTGCAAAACATGCCCTCAAAGAGGAAGTACCTGAATTTGCGAAGGTAAATCTTAAAGGTACTGGAAGAGGTTTATTTAAAACAATTGTATTAAAAACATTTATAAGAGATTTTAAGCTGATACTAGATTTGGAAAGAATCTCTGAAGAATACNTTTTTATTCTTAATGAATATTTTGAAAGGTACCCTCAAAAAGTAGTAATTCCTTCTAATTTTGAGGTTAGTTATGTTGAGGTAGTATATCCAAGCTCAATCAATATTAGTTTAGATGAGTATAAGGAAAAAAATATAAATGTAATTTCAGATATTTTTATTAATCCTGCTCCTGGTTATACTTTAGTTGGAAAGCCAATAATAAAACCAGAAAAAATTAAAATAGCTGGCTCCAGAGATATTGTNCAGGTTGTTAATAGTGTCAAAACAAAATCAGATAGTTTATTAAGTCAAATCAAAGATGTTTCAATGATGGTTGAATTAAGTTCAATAAGAGGACAGTTAATTGAGTATACTCCAAGGACTGTATTCTTTGAACAAAAAATACAGTCAATTAGTGAACGAATAATNAGTGAGATTCCTGTGAAAATAATTAATTCGAATGATGATTTTCGATCATTTGTTAGTCCACAAACCGTTTCACTTACTGTAATTGGGGGTACGGAATTTATAGCTAGCTTGGAAGCAAATGATATAATTATAACAGTTGATTTTTATGATTGGAAACCTCAGCAGCAGTTTTATANTATAGATGTTTCAGNNCCAAATGATGTAATTAAGTGGATGGATTTATCTCCTCAAAATATTGAATTAATTGTTACAAGGAGGTCNGATTGATTGTTCTTGGAATTGAAACATCTTGTGATGAAACNGCAAGCTCTATTTGTAAAGACGGTATTATTCTTTCATCATTAGTTGGTTTACAGTCAATTCATAAAAAATTTGGGGGAGTTGTACCAGAAATTGCATCAAGAGAGCATGATAAAATATTAAATAAAATAGTATCACAAACTTTAGTTGACGCAAAAANTCCAATTGGATCAATCAATGGAATAGCTGTAACTCAAGGACCTGGTTTAGCAGGTACATTATTATCTGGGATAAGTTTTGCCAAAGGTTTATCTATAGGCCTTAATATTCCAATAATTGGAATAAATCATCTAGAAGCACATATTTTTGCAAATTTTTTGGCAGATGAAAATTTAGATTTTCCATTTATTTGTCTTTTGGTATCTGGAGGCCATACTCAAATTTGGCTTGTAAAGAATTTGGGAGATTATAAATTGCTTGGTGAGACTAGAGATGATGCTGCTGGCGAAGCCTTCGACAAAGGTGCTCGGATCTTAGGATTAGAATATCCTGGTGGCCCAGAAATAGAAAAAATTGCATTTAATGGTGATAAGTTTTCTATAAATTTNCCTAGACCACTTATGCGTNAAAANAATCTTGAGTTTAGCTTTAGTGGACTTAAAACTTCATTATTGTATTATATGAATAAAGAAAAAAANCTNGATATTNCTGATATAGCTGCTAGTTANCAATTAGCAATTATTGATGTATTAACTACAAANCTAAAATGGGCAATGGATAAAACAAATTGCAANACTTGTGTTATAGCCGGTGGAGTTGCAGCGAATAAAGANTTAAGAAATAATATTGATAAATTATTATTTAACAAAAATGTCATTTTCCCTGACATATCGCTTTGCACTGATAATGCCGCAATGGTTGCCTATTTAGGTGAACTTTATTTNAAAAAAAATATAGAGAGTCCTATTGATTTTAAAGTATTTCCAAATATGAAAATGGTATAATTTTTTGCAAATAGAGTTCCTCCATTCAATTGATTTTATTTTTTATACGATATTACTAATTGGTATTCTTGCATCGTTTTTTTTGATAAAAATTTTATTTTATAAAAAATGGTATAGATTTTTATTGTTTTGNAGATTGATTTTATTTTCAATTATTTTGTCATTACTACTTAATCCAGTATTAAATATTAGTTCGAATATTGAAAAAAANCTTGNTTGGCATATATATTTAGATAACTCGACAAGTATAAAATATCACAAAACTCCATCAATTAATTCAATTAATTCTGGTTTAAATCAATTGAATGATCAATTATTTGATAAAAATATTTCATTTAAAACATTTTTATTTGATGAAAAAATCCATTCGATAAATAANAATAGTNTAAANGGAAATGGNATATCTACAAATTTTGGGGAAATAATAGAATCAATAATNGAATCTGAAAANAATTTAGCTGGTGCAATAATTNTTTCAGATGGTATTTTGACACAAGGCGAAAACTCNATTGAATCATTGACNAAAACTCGAGCTCCTATATATACTGTTGGTATTGGNGAGGATAATGATTTAGTNGATATTTCAATNCATTCTTTAGATGTNCCAACTGTTGTATTAAAAGGAGATGATGTAGACTTAAAAGTNATAATACAATCTTTTGGAATAATTAAAGAAAGGTTAAATATTTCATTATATAGGAATTCTGAATTATTAGGTTCAAAGCCAATCCAATTATTAGGTAAAGGATCAAAAAATGAGGTTAATTTCCGTTTTAATTCCAAAGAAATTGGCCGACATGACTTTGAAGTAAGAGTATCTTCACTTGAGGATGAAATAAATATTCAAAATAATAGACAAAATTTTAGTTTGCTTATCTTAAAAGATAAATATAAAGTTGCATTAATTACAGGAAGTCCAAATAAAAACACTACTTTAATTAAAAAAATAATTAAGGGGAATAAGCGTATTGATTTAGATCACTTTATTCGCATTAAGAATAATAATTTTGTTCCTGAAATGAAATTATTTTGGGAAACACCGTATGAATTAATTGTTTTTGATAATTACCCTATCAAACCACTCTCTCCGAATTTCATTCGAATTCTAGGAAAAAAAATATTAATCAATCAATCAGGTATTATGCTTTTAGCAGGACCAAATCAAAATAACAAATCATTAAATGGAGTAAATTCAATTTTTGGTTTTACATTAGCTGATTCAATAGAATCTTCTGAAAATGTTTTTTGGGATTTTATTGGTTTTTTTAATAATAATGTCGACTTACCTCCATTGACTCAGTCGCTCTATATTAATAGTAAGGGTTCTTTTGCTGATTCATTGGCTATTTTTGAATCTGGTTGGCCGCTGTGGCTGCGAAATGAAAATAAAAATATTAGATCTACAATTTTTTCTACTTCTGAATTAGGCTTACTTTATCATATTATCGATAAGGAATCAAATTCGAATGTATTTAGTTCTATAATAAATAGNGAAGTCAATTGGTTATTAAAAACCGGCGGTTCAAACGAAAACTATTTTCGTTTGAACAAAGACTATTTTCAGCAAGGTGAAATGATTTACATTACTGGAAATGAACCTTTCAAAACTCCTCTTTCCTCAAAATCAATACTTTTTAAAGTATTCCATAAGAATGAAAATAGATTTTCTTCTAANATCGATTACAACCTTGAAAAAGATAGATGGGAAGGAGAGTTCCGAGCATCAAAGCCAGGTGAATATTTGTTTAAAATTTTTATTGATGAACTTGGTGATCCAATTCAATTAGGAAAATTTAATGTTTTAGAAAGTCAAATTGAGTTAAGTCAAGTTTATTTGAACCAAAAACTATTAACTGAAATATCAGAAAAAACAAAAGGAGAATATTATCATTGGGATGACAAAGATAAATTAATTAATTCAATAGAGCCAAAGTTTCGGCGTTCACTTAAAGCAGATGTTATAAAATTAACTCAAAGTCGATTTGTATTATTTGTAATTATTTTAATACTATTCGTTGAGTGGTTTACAAGAAGAAAAAATGGTCTTATTTAAAGGAAAATTGTTTTTATGAAAAAAATTGCTATAGTAGGAACAGGTTACGTTGGCTTAGTNACTGGAGCAGGAATATCTGAGTTTGGNCATCATATTACTTGCGTTGATATTGATAAAGAGAAAATTAATCAATTAAATAATGGAAAAATTCCAATTTTTGAACCTGGATTAAATTCTTTAATAGAAAGTAATTGTAAAAAGGAAAGACTATTNTTCTCTGCCGATATAGAAAAAACGATTAAAGAATCAGATATTATTTTTATAGCAGTTGGGACTCCTCAGAATAATAATGGTGATGTTGATTTAAACTATGTTGAATCGGTCTCTAAAACGATTTCCAAAAATTTAAATAAATATAAAATTATTTGTACTAAAAGTACTGTTCCAGTTGGAACAGGTAAATTAATTGAAAAAACTTTATTAAAGAATAATGATAGATCTGATTTCGACTACGTATCTAACCCTGAGTTTTTGAGAGAAGGTTCAGCCGTTAAAGATTTTTTAATACCAGATAGATTAGTAATTGGAGCAAGAAATGAAAAAGCTTTTTCTATTATGAAGGAAGTTTATAGACCATTTTTTATTAATGAGACACCAATATTAAATACTTCTGTTGAGACGGCTGAATTGATTAAATATGCGTCGAATGCATTTTTAGCATTAAAAATTAGTTATATTAATGAAATTGCAAATCTATGTGAAANAGTTGGTGCAGATATNCACCATGTTGCCAAGGCTATGGGGCAAGATGGTAGAATTAGTGCAAAGTTTCTTCATCCAGGACCAGGTTTTGGAGGATCTTGCTTTCCAAAGGATACTATGGCATTAGTTAATATGGGTAAAAAATTTAATCATCCGGTCAGAACAGTTGAAGCAGCAATAGAAGTAAATAAAAAACAATCTTTAAGGATGATTAATAAAATAGATAGCTTATTAGATAATCAAATTTCAGGTAAAAAAATTGCAATCCTAGGTCTTTCTTTTAAACCTCAAACAGACGATATAAGGGAAGCGCCCTCAACAAAAATAATTCCTAAATTAATTATTAAAGGTGCAAAAATTAATGCTTACGATCCTGTAGCAATAGAAAATTTTAGAACTAATTATCCAGATTTGAATTATTTTGAAAATTGGGAGGATACAGTAAAAGGTGCTGATGCATGTGTAATTCTTACTGAATGGCATGAATTTCGAGGAATTGATTTGAAAAAGCTTAAGATGTTAATGTCTAGCCCTATTATTTTAGATACAAAAAATATTTTAAGTATTAAAGAATTAAAAAAATTAGATTTTCNATATGAAAATATTGGTAGAAAAATTTGATTATGATAGTATTAGAAACAACAATTCCAGACTTATTAATTATCCAGCCAAAAATACAAAATGATAAAAGAGGTTATTTTTTAGAATCTTTTAAAAATTCTGAATTTAAATCAAATCATTTNCCCACAACTTTTGNTCAACAAAATCAAGCAAAATCAAGTAAAGGAGTCCTTAGAGGGTTGCATTACCAACTTATTTATCCACAAGGGAAACTAGTTTGGGTATCGTCAGGTTCGGTATTAGATGTTGCAGTTGACATTAGAAAAGGTTCTCCCACTTTTGGAAAGTTTGAGTCATGTGTTCTCGATGATAAAGATCATAAACGTTTATACATACCAGAAGGTTTTGCTCATGGTTATTATGTTTTAACTGAAACAGCTGTTTTTCAATATATGTGTACCCAAATTTATCACCCTGAAGATGAATATGGTGTTTTATGGAATGATTCTGATGTTTCAATTAATTGGCCAAGTGGAGAAAAAATAGTTTCTGATAGAGATTGTAAATGGTCTAACTTGGAAGAAATTGACCCTAAAAAATTACCAGATTATAAATAAAAATATACTTTTATGATATCAATTGAACAAATTCGTAATAATTCTACTTATATAAAAGAGAGGCTTTCTCTTAAAGGAGAAATTGATTCTATTGATTCAATTCTTTCATTGGATAAATCTTATAGGTCACATATTTCTAAATCAAATGAATTACGCGCAAAAAGGAATCAAGTCTCGGATAAAATTGCAGAAGCAAAAAAATCAGGAAAAAATGCTGATAGCGATATTAAAGACATGCGTGAGGTTGGAGATAAAATTAAATCTTTAGAAGATAAAGGTAGTAAAATAAAGAATGAATTAAATGAACTATTACTTAGATTGCCAAATTTGCCACATGAATCAGTTCCTAAGGGTAAAGATAGCGCTGAGAATCAAGTTGTCCGTGAGTATGGTCAGAATCTAGATCAAGATTTTGAATTAAAATCACATCTTGAATTAGGTAAAAAATTAAATTTATTTGATTTTGATAAAGCATCAAAAATATCAGGTTCGGGTTTTCCTTTGTATACTGGAGAAGGTGCAAAATTAGAAAGAGCATTAATTAATTATATGCTTGATTTCCAAACAAAAAATCATGATTATACGGAGATTTTTCCACCATTTATGGTCCGCTCTCAATCTCCACTGACAACAGGAAACCTTCCAAAATTCTCAGAAGATATGTATTTCGTAGAAAATGACAATCTTTGGATGATTCCTACTGCAGAAGTTCCTATTACGAATATGCACCAAGATGAAATTTTATTAGAAGATCAACTTCCTATTAAATATGCAGCGTATTCCGCTTGTTTTAGAAGAGAGGCAGGCTCACATGGAAAAGAGACCAAAGGTTTATTAAGACTACATCAATTTAATAAAGTGGAGTTGGTTCAATTTGTCAAGCCTAATGAGTCCTATAAAATTCTTGAAGAATTAACCAAANATGCTGAGTCTATTTTGCAGTCTCTAGGGTTGCGATATAGAGTGNTTGAGCTATGTACAGGTGATTTAAGTTTTTCTGCAGCAAAATGCTATGATTTAGAGGTTTGGGCACCTGGAGAACAGCAATGGNTAGAAGTNTCTTCATGTAGTAATTTTGAATCATTTCAAGCTAGNCGGGGAAATATTCGTTATAGAAAAGCTAATGATAATTCTGTAGANTTTGTTCATACTTTAAATGGGAGTGGTTTGGCTACACCAAGATTGATGGTCGCAATTTTGGAAACCTATCAACAATCTGANGGATCAATTTCAATCCCNNAACCTCTNAAGGATTATGTNGGCAGGGAGGTANTTAATTAATTTCCGTTANTTTTGGTTTNTNTTTAATGTTTTATTTTGGACGATCATTTTTGCTTCCCTNGGTATAATTGTTTCNCTNTTTGAATGGCGTGGTAAATTCATGAGTTGGGTAGCTAAAACATGGTCTAAACTACTTTTAAAAATTGGGGGTATAGATTATAAAGTTGTTGGTTTAAGTAATCTTGATCCAAATGGAAATTATCTTTTTGCAGCAAATCATGAATCTGGATTAGACATTCCTTTGGTTTTTGCAGGTTTACCTTATCATTTGGTTGCAATTGCTAAAATTGAATTAAAACGTATACCCATTTTTGGATGGTCTATGATTGCAGGCGGACATTTTTTTGTTGATAGAAAAAATAAAATAAAAGCACTTAAGTCTTTAAGTATAGCAAAAAAATCAATGGCTAAAAATCCACGTTCGATTATTATTTATCCAGAAGGTACACGGTCCAAGGATGGAGAAATAGGATTATTTAAAAAAGGTGGCTTTGTTTTAGCAATGGAGATGAATTTACCGGTTGTTCCAATTGCATTATGTGGTACATTTGAAAGTTTTGGTAAAAATAAAATGACTTTAAATAAAAATAATTTAGAATTAAGAATTGGAAAACCATTTCAAACTTCTTCTCTATCTTACGAAGATAGAAATGGCTTTGTTAATAGTGTAAGGAATGAAGTTATACAATTAAAATCAAAAACAAGATGAAACATATATCAATAATTATTGCAAAAAAGAAAATTATTGAAATGAAAGAAAGTGGTAGTGTCATAGTTTTTACCAATGGATGTTTTGATATTTTGCATAAAGGTCATCTGACATATTTAAATCATGCTAGAAAATTAGGTAACTATTTAATTGTTGGACTTAACTCTGATGTGTCAGTTTCCAATTTAAAAGGTTCAGATCGTCCTATTAATTCACAAAATTTCCGTTCTAAACAATTATTAGATCTGGATGCAGTTGATGATGTAATAATTTTTAATGAACATACACCTCAAAATCTAATTAATGAGCTGCAACCAAACATTCTGGTCAAAGGGGGCGATTATAAGAAAAATGAGATTATAGGAGCTAGAGAAGTTGAAGAAAAAGGAGGGAAAGTGGTGATTCTTCCGCTTGTTCCAGGATATAGTACTACTAAAATTATAAAAGAAAAAGGCTTGACTGGCCAAGATATCACCGACTAACTTC
>PASX01000051.1 GCA_002713455.1 Fidelibacterota bacterium | reverse complement strand
ATTTTGTTCAACTAGGGTTTCTCTCTGAAGAAGTTGATTTAAAACCCATTGCGCCAGCGTTTGAAAGTGTTTTCACTAGCGCTTTAGAGATAGGAGTAAATAAAATTAGCTCCTTCAGTCTATGCTTATAGTGGAACTCAAGAAGTTGCGGGTACGTTTGATGTTGTTTTAACAGGATTTCCATCAACAAATCTTACTGCAGCTGAAAATGCAATTTTTGAAGCATTTGAGCGCTTTGAGACAGATGGTTTTACTACCGAAGATTTAGAAAGATTAAAAGCGAAGTATGAAACAAGTTTTTATAATGGCATTTCATCTGTGCTTGGCAAGGGATATCAATTAGCATATTACAATGAATACTATGGTTCACCTGATGCAATAGCTGTTGAACTCCAAAAAGTTCTTGATGTTAATATAAGTGATGTCAAAAGAGTATATGAGAAGTATGTCAAAAATCAAAATTACGTCTTAACGAGTTTTGTTCCCCGAGGTAAAGTTGACCTCGTAGCTGACGGGTCTAAATTATTTCCAATTAAAGAAGAGAAAATCGTTAAAAATGTAACTAAGTCAGCAGGGTCTGGCGGAATGGATATTGCTAAAATAGCCTCTACTTTCGATAGATCTTCGAAACCAATAGATGGTCCGCAACCAAGACTTAATCTACCTAAGGTATGGAAACACGATTATGAAAAGGGAATTGCAATCTATGGAGCAAAACATGATGAATTACCTCTTGTAAGTTTTGGTATAACTATTGAAGGTGGAATGCTTTTAGATAACCCAAATAAAATTGGAGTAGCGAATCTTGTTACTGATATCATGATGCAGGGAACTGCAAATAAAACACCAATCGAATTAGAAGAAGCAATTGATGCTCTCGGCTCTTCTATAAATATGTCTACGGGAAAGCAATCAATTAATATCAATGTAAACACTCTAAAAAGAAATTTTTTGCCAACTTTAGCCCTTGTTGAAGAAATACTTTTTGAACCAAGGTGGGATTCCAACGAGTTTGAAAGAGTTAAACGTCAAACCGCTGAATTAATTAAAAGAAGAAGCGCTGTTCCTTCTACAATTGCATCTAGAGTATTTAATAAGTTGAATTATGGCTCTCATATTCTTGCTAATGCAACTCTTGGAACAGTCGAAAGTGTACAGTCAATAAGCCTAGATGATTTGAAAAACTACGTTAATGCTAGTTTTTCTGTAGATCTAGCTACGATTAGTATCGTAGGAGATATTAGCCGTAGTGAGGCTGTTAATGCCTTTAAAAACATAGTTAATAGATGGGATGCTAAGGNAGTTGACTTTCCTAACTATNAAATTCCANCACCAAATAAGAATGCTAAAGTATATTTTGTAGATGTTCCGAATGCTAAGCAATCTGAAATTAGAATAGGATATTTAGGAATTCCTCGAACACATGAGGATTTTTATTCGACAACGATTATGAATATGAAACTTGGAGGAAACTTTAGCGGTGATGTAAATATGGTTTTAAGAGAGGAAAAAGGATTTACATATGGTGCTAGAACGGGCTTTTCTGGATCAAAATTTCCAGGAACTTTTACAGCATCTTCTGCAGTACGATCAAATACAACTGAAGAATCAGTTAATATTTTTAAAACACTGTTAACCAATTACAGTAATCCAATTACTGAAGAAGATCTTGAATTCACTAAAAATGTTACTCTAAAATCAAATGCTCGCCGCTTTGAAACACTTGGNGCNCTTCGAGGAATGATTGCAAATATTGCCACCTATGGNNTTCCCTTTGATTATATAAAAAATGAAGANGATCAAGTCCGTAGTATGACGATTCAAAGTCATAATGAATTAGTCAAAAAATATATTCGTCCTGATGAGATGATTTATTTAGTTGTTGGTGATGCAAAAACTCAAATGGATGGGCTGAAATCTTTAGGATATGGAGATCCAGTCCTACTAAATGAAAACGGCTCTCGAGTTAGATAATATTTTTCTAAATCATTAAATACTAAGAACCCCTTCATTTATTTTTTGAGGGGGTTTTTANTATTCTTATGAATTCTATTCTAGCAGTAAATCAGTGGACTTTATTTGTAATAATATTTGTTTCAATATTTATTGTATTGGGGCTAGCTGAATTCATAAGAAACTATTTCAAAANGCCCCCTGAATCGACCCGTAAATTTGTCCACATTTTCATAGGTTTAATAATATGTTTTTGCCCGATAATATTTAAAGTTAATTATCAGATAATTGCCTTATCTTCCTTATTTATAGTAATTAANACATATCTTTTATTGTCTAAAAAATTTAAAAGCATGAATGCTACTTCACGAAAGAGCTACGGAACGATATATTTCCCTTTTTCAGTTTTAATCTTGTCTTTTTTCTGGTGGGATAAGCCTATCTCATTTATCTTATCAATCCTTGTTTTAACTCTTGCAGATCCAATTGCTGCAATATTTGGATCTCAACAAAATTACAAATTCACACCTTGGATTGATAAAAANTCGATTCGAGGCTCATCCGCAATGTTTACCTCTTCATTCTTTATAATTCTATTAGGTACTGATCTATTATTAAAATATTACGGTTCGAATTATTCGATTCCNATACCNGTATTACTTGGGCTTGCCATATTTACTGCATTTTCAGCTACTTTAAGTGAATTAGTAAGCTATAGGGGATCTGATAACCTTTCTATACCAATTATCACATTTTTATCTTANGAGATATACTTAATTAATTTTACNCATGGNAACTTAACCAATTTGATGNTTTGGACTTTTTTATCAATNATTATTTTCACAATTGCTTATAAACAAAAGTCATTATCACTTAGCGGGGCAATTGGAGGNTACNTATTNGGAATCATNATTTTTGGATCTGGAGGATGGAATTGGATTATNCCTCTCATANTNTTCTTTATNTCATCATCTATATTGTCACATTTTAATCGTAAAGAAAAATCTCAAAGAAATCTATTGCAAATCCTTTCAAATGGTGGCTTAGCAACTATTTTTGCCGTCGAGAACATTTTTATAAAATCATCATTTTCTTTAATCTTTTATTTAAGTGCTATTGCTGCTGCTACAGCAGATACTTGGGGGACTGAAGTTGGTTTTCATTCAAAATCAAAACCCAAACTTATTTTCTCTAAACAACTTGTTCCAAAAGGAACATCAGGTAGCATTACTTTATTAGGTACAATTGGTTCAATTATAGGAGCCATATTAATTGCAGTTTTGGGTCAAATGATTTTTAGTCATAAAAATATCTTCTTGCCGATAGCAATTGCTGGAATTAGTGGCTCACTATTTGATTCTTTTTTAGGAAGATTTTTTCAGGCAAAGTATTTATGTAAAGAGTGTAGTGAACATTCTGAGGACAATAACCATTGTGATTTACCTGCATTAAGGATAAGCGGTTTAAAAATAATTGATAATAATATGGTAAATTTTTTAAATACTTTATTTGGTGGAATTATGGGATATTTTTTATGGACTATAGTAAGTCAATAAAAAAGCCCCGCATTAGCAGGGCTTTTTAATGATGAATATTGGTAATATATAAAATTAAATAACTTTATATACTATCAAACCAACCATAACGATTAACGAAACAAAAATTAATGAGACACCCATATTTCCCTTCTTAATCTCTTCCCATTCGTCAATATCTGTTGATAGCCAATCAAATACCTTCAAAGATATACCAACACCTAAGCCGAAACCAATCGCGGCTGTAATAGCCCATAATAAGGAACGACCATATTGTGCAAACATGCCACTCCAACTGGTAGGATCTAACATTCTTCCTCCTTTTTACAATGTTTCAATTGAATTTTTTATCAATCGCATAAAACCAGCAGTGTCAATTTTTCCATCTGTAAGTTGACGTACTTGCTCTGCAGTAGCTTTAGCGGTGATAATAGTATTTTCTCTAGATAGGGGGATCATTACTGAGACAGCAGTATTTCCTGGAATCACAGGTACATATCCCGGTTTTTTCTTTGCAAATGATTGCTGATGATTGATAGCCTGTCCTACAGAAATAAATGCGACAAGCATTGGCATCTCGAAATTATTTCTTGTGGTACTTTCCAATTCAATTGAAAAGTGATAAGAACCATCAGGATTTTGAGTCAAAATCATTTTCTTCTCATCCACAGGTATACGATAAAACTTACATGTATTTGCTACCTTTCGATAAAAAGCATAATTTGCTAATAAGGTCTGTGTCCCCATCAAAAGAACAATAGATAATATTAGAGTTTTTCTTAAGTTCATTTATTTACCATATCCTATCATTAAACAGTGCGAATTTTACAAGGAGTCATATCCTCTAGTCAAGCACCAAATACTATTTCCCCATTCTTTATAACCTTTTGAATTGGGTGATTAGAAATATAATAAGGAATTTCTATCAAAGAATTTAAATCCCAAAGAATTAAGTCTGCTTTCATTCCCAATTCAATTGATCCAACTTTATTTTCCAACCCTAATGATTTTGCTCCATTATAGGTAGCAGCTTGAAATGCTTCTTCAACTGTCATTCCCATGAAAAGGCAGGCCAAGCTAATAATAAATGGCATTGATTGAATATTAGAACTTCCTGGGTTAAAATCAGTTGCTAATGCCAGATTAATGCCAGCATTAATAAGCTTACGTGCTGGGGCATAGTTACTTTTTCCAAGAAAAAAAGTAGTACCAGGAAGTAGCGTCCCTATTACATCATTTTGTGCAAGTGATTCAATACCACTATCGCTTACAGCCATTAAATGATCTGCTGAAAAGACACCTATTTCTCCTGCCAACTGAGCCGCTCCAGAATCAATAAATTCATCTGCATGCATCCTCGGTTTTAAACCATATTCTATTCCTTTATTTAGAATTTTTCTTGTTTCAGCAATATTAAAATAACCTTCCTCGCAAAAAACATCATTAAATAATGCTATTCCTTGCTTAGAAACTTCAGGAATCATTTCATCGCAAACTAAATTAATATAGTCATTGGGATTATTATTATACTCTGCAGGAATGGCATGAGCGCCCATAAAAGTGGGTATAATATCTATCGTGTGTTTTTGATTAACGCGATCAATAACTGATAAAGATTTAAGCTCAGAATCAGTATCAAGTCCATAGCCTGATTTTGCTTCTATCGTCGTAGTTCCATTTTGTATAAATCTATTAACACGTTTTTCTAACTTTTCAACTAATTCATCCTCAGAAGCATTTCTAACTCCATTTACACTCGATATAATACCGCCGCCATTTTTAGCTATCTCTTCATAACTAGATCCAGCTATTCTCATAGAATATTCATTTTCTCTATTATTTAAAAATACAGGGTGGGTGTGTGAGTCGACAAAACCAGCTGTAACCATTTTTCCATTACAATTAATTGAATTAATTTCACAACTATCTCCGATAGATGAAATCAATCCATTTTCAATAATTAAGGATGTATTTTCATAAGATTGGACACCATTTTCATTCGCAGTGTATAAACAACCAATATTATCTATTTGAATTGAATTATTCATTAATCATTGGAATATTTATATTCCATTTTTTTGAGTTTTGTATGGCATCATCGTATCCAGCATCCGCATGCCTTAAAAGTCCCATACCAGGATCATTTGTCAAGACTGCTTCTATCCTTTTTGCCATCTCAGGTGTTCCATCAGCGCAAATTACTTGGCCCGCGTGAATTGCTAACCCCATCCCAACGCCTCCACCATGGTGAATAGAAGTCCATGTTGCTCCACTAGCTGTAGATGTCATAGCATTTAATAATGGCCAATCTGCTATAGCATCTGATCCATCCTTCATACCTTCAGTTTCACGATAAGGTGANGCAACTGAACCACAATCCAGGTGATCTCTACCAATCACAATGGGAGCAGAAAGTTCACCATTTGCTACCATTTCGTTTAAAGCTAATCCAAACCTAGCTCTNTGTTTATAGCCTAACCAACATATACGAGAAGGTAAACCTTGAAATTTGATTTTTTCTCTAGCTAGTTTAATCCATCTAACTAATGTTTCATCTTCAGAAAACATTTCTAAAATTTTTTTATCTGTTTTATAGATATCATCTGGATCACCAGATAAAGCTACCCATCTAAAAGGACCCTTTCCTTCGCAGAATAAATCTCTAATGTATGCNGGTACAAAACCAGGAAAATCAAAAGCATTTTTTATACCTGCTTTTTGTGCTTGACCTCTAAGGTTATTTCCATAATCAAATACAACACTACCCATATCTTTTAATTTTAAAATTGCTTTACAATGTTCAGCCATAGATCTATAACTTTCTTTAACATAAAAGTCAGGGTTTGATACTCGCAATTCAAGCGCTTCATTAAATGACATATTGTTTGGAATGTATCCATCTAATTCATCATGAGCTGATGTTTGATCAGTTACCACATCAGGAACTATACCTTTTTCAGCCATTTTAATAATAATATCTGCTGCATTACCAAGTAAACCGATTGATAGTGCATTTCCTTGCTTTTTAGCTTTTAAAGCTAAATCTAACGCTTTTTCAAGTGAGGCTGTAGAAAGGTCAAGATATTTTGTTTCTAAACGACGTTCAATTCGACTTTGATCGATTTCAATGCATATTGACACACCATTATTCATACTAACTGCTAATGGTTGAGCTCCACCCATACCACCAAGGCCAGCTGTAACAACTAATCTTCCAGTTAAATCAGAATTAAAATGCTGTCTTGCTGCCGCTGCAAAGGTCTCATATGTTCCTTGTAGTATTCCTTGTGTACCTATATAAATCCATGATCCAGCTGTCATTTGACCATACATCATTAGGCCTCGCTTATCTAACTCGTTAAAATTATCCCAATCTGCCCAATTAGGTACAATATTTGAATTTGCAATCAAGACTCGAGGAGAAGTTTCATGTGTTTTTAAAACACCAACAGGTTTACCGGATTGAATAATCAAAGTTTCATCTTCATTCATACTTTTTAGTGTAGATATTATTGAATTATAACAATCCCAATTCCTTGCTGCTTTGCCTTTTCCGCCATAAACAACAAGCTCATCTGGATTTTCAGCTACTTCAGGATCTAAATTATTTTGAATCATACGGTAAGGTGCTTCTATTTGCCAATTTTTACAATTGAGTTTAGAGCCAGTTGGCGCTTTTATAATTCTTTTAGCCATATGTCAATTTAACTGTTACTTTGGATAAAGTATTTTTTTTATTGGAGGAAAATATTTAGGATTCTGCTCAATAACATTATAAGAAAAAAATGATATTGCTTTAAAACGAGTTACTTTTGAATACTTTATTTTATTAATAACATCTGATGGTGGTTGATTATAAGTAGCAATTCCCATTACGATTTTTCCCCAGTACTTTGAAGGTAAATTATCATATATGATATCAATATTTGAAGCAAATCCTTTTAGATCCTTAGAGTAATTCATAATTAAAACCTTATCTATATATCCTGCAGCAATCCATACATCCCATTCTTGAAAAAATCTTTCTCTAGCTTGATATAAATTTGGTTTAACAGCAGCTGTCAATTCAATATTAGGATTAACAAAATCAAGCATCTTTTTTGTTTCTTTAACTAAATCTGTAACAGATTTTCTTTTAAATGTGTTCCACCTAGAAAGCTCAGCGGAATTCATTTGAGAAATCACTGGTTTTAGGTTAGAACTATTATACTTTTTATAATATTCAATTGCTTGAGGGTTTTGTCCATACTCTGCATCTTGATACCTTATGTAATCAAGATGTAAACCATCTATTTCATAGTTTTCAGCTAATTCTCTAAAAACTTTAACTAAGTAAGAGTTTACTTTTGGATGATTAGGTGATAAATAAAGACCTTCATAACCACTATTTGAAACATTGTTTTTTTTCAATTCATTATTAATATCAATTTTTAAGTTACTTTTTTGATCTAACCAGCTGGGGCTTGAGTATAAAAGGTGGTTTTCTTGTAGTGGTTTTTTATTTGATGACCATAAAATATATGCGTTTAGCCAAGCGTGAACATATATCCCCTTTTCTTTTGCTTTAGGTATTAAATAACTCAATGGATCAAAATCAATTTCTTGAATTAAATGAGATTTAGCAACAATATCTGATTTATAATAGGCATCTCCCCTTCCACGCACTTGTACCATTATATGATTGAATCGATTTAAAGTAGCAAATTGAATCATCCTATCAATACTATTTTTTGTTGTTAATGTATTCCTAACAACCCAAAGATATCTACCTTCAAATTGACTATTTTGATTATTAAATGGNAAAATAAAAGAAAAAAGAAGGGCAATAATTAANATTGCCCTTAAAAAAAAATAATTGTGTGTATTTATTTTCAAACTTAATCTGGTTTTGAAACTTCTTTCACTTCATCAGTTTTCTGAAAGTCTACGAACTCAATTATTGATACAGAGGCACGATCATTATCTCTAAATCCTAACTTAATAATTCTAGTATAGCCACCATTTCGTTCTGCAAAAATAGGTGCAACATCATTAATTAATTGATTTACTATTTCTTTGCGAGGCAATTTCTTAGCTATTTGTCTGATTGAATGTAGATCGCCTTTTTTNGCTTTTGTAATTAATGGCTCAATAAAAGTNCTTAATTCTTTAGCACGAGCATTGGTTGTTTTAATGCGNTTATGCTCAATTAAATTTGATGCTAAATTTCTTAACATAGCTTTTCTATGATAAGGATTAACACCAAGTTTTCGTCCTTTTTTTTGATGCCTCATAAAATAATTTAAACTTCTANNTTCAAANATTTATCCACATCCATTCCAAAGCTAATTCCCATTTCATCAAGCTTTTCTACTAATTCAGTAAGTGACTTTCTACCAAAATTTTTATACTTCAGCATTTCGCTTTCTTCTTTACTAACTAACTCATAAATATATTTTATACCAGCAGCTTGTAAACAATTATGACTTCTAACAGAAAGTTCCATTTCATCTATTGTTAAATTTAAAAGATTTCTAATTTTTATTATTTCTTCACTAATCTTTTCTGTTACCTCAAGAACTTCAGGTTTTGCAATTGCCTCAACTAGCCTAAGATGATCCATCAGTACAGTAGCTGAATAGCTTATNGCATCTTCAGGAGTAACAGAACCATCAGTTTCTAATTCAATACTTAAAATTTCAATTGGATCCTTTGCTCCTGGAACAGGCTCTACATTGTATGACACCTTTTTAACTGGGTTAAAAATGCTGTCAACAGCTAAAGTTCCAATAGGGGCATTTGGCAATTCGTTTTCTTCGGCTGGAACATAACCTTTTCCAACACCTATTCTAATCTCCATATTTATTTTTCCATTAGAGTTGAGCTCTGTGATATAAAGATCTTTATTTAAAACTTCAAATTGATCTGTAGCTGCTTGAATATCTGAAGCAGTAAATATTTTTTTCCCTTTTAAAGATATATTTAAATTATCAACATTTGAATCTGACAACTTAAACCTCACCCCTTTTAAGTTTTGAATGATTTCAGACATATCATCTTTTACGCCAGGTATAGTTGAAAATTCATGTAAAACATTTTCTACTTTTACATTAGTTATTGCAGCTCCAGGTAAACTTGTCAGCAATACTCTTCTTAAAGTATTTCCAAGCGTAATACCATAGCCTCTTTCAAGTGGCTGTATAACAAATTTTCCATATGTATTTGTTAATGATTTTTTTTCTGTTTTAATTTTTAGTTTATATTCTTTTTGACTCATAAAATTTAAATACCTTATTTTATTTTGAGTAGAGTTCCACTACTAATTGTTCATTTACAGTAAGAGCCATTTCTTCACGCTCTGGTAGTGCAAGAAATGTTCCAGTCATTTTTGCCTTATCTAGCTCTAGCCAGGGCAAACCTATATCACCTTTTATTCTTTTCATTGAATCCATAATTATATCCAACTTCTTTGATTTATCTCTAACTTTTATAATATCACCAGGATTTATTGATGCAGATGGATAATTACATTTTCTATTATTAACTAAAAAATGTGCATGAGACACTATTTGACGAGCTTGCGCTCTCGTTGAAGCAAAACCGAGCCGGTATACTACATTATCAAGTCTACATTCCAATAGTGTAAGTAGATTTAAGCCGGTTTCTCCTTTCATCTTATCAGCTTTATGAAAATAATTGCGAAATTGTCGCTCTAAAACTCCATACATTGCCTTAATTTTTTGTTTTTCCTTTAGCTGAATACCATAATTAGATAATCTTCTTCTGCGATTTGGACCATGCTGCCCAGGAGTATATGGTTTTTTATTTAGCAAATTATCGTATTTAGGGTTACCAAAAATATTCTCGCCAAATTTTCGAACTAATTTTCCTTTTGGTATATTAGTTTTTGCCATTTAATTCTCTCATTTATACACGCCTTCTCTTTGGTGGTCGACAACCGTTATGAGGTAAAGGAGTAACATCTCTAATCGAAGTCACTTCTAAACCAGCAACAGCAAGCGCGCGAATTGCTGACTCACGTCCAGCTCCTGGCCCTTTTACCTTAACGTCTATAGTTCGCATACCCATTTGAACAGCCTCTTGGCCTACTTTTTCTGCAGCCATAGTAGCTGCAAAAGCAGTACTTTTTCTAGAACCCTTAAAGCCACTCGTTCCTGCAGTTGACCAAGCAACTACATTACCAAATTTATCAGTTAATGTTACGTGAGTATTATTAAAGGTTGCTTTGATATGCGCTATACCTGCAGCATCCACTTTGCTTTTTTTCTTTTTTTTCTCTTTTGTTTGCTGTGCCACTTAAAATCCTATAATTAATTAACTAAACAACGACTTTCTTTCCTAATCCAATCGTACGTCGTTTACCTTTTCTTGTCCTTGAATTAGTCTTTGTCCTTTGACCATTAACAGGTAAACCGCGACGATGTCTCAATCCTTGATAACAACCAATATCTCTTTTTCTCTTAATATTCATAGAAACTTCTGTTCTTCTTTCACCTTCAACTCTGATGTCGAGAGATGCTATTGCTTCTCGAACAGAAGAAACCTGGCTATCTGATAAGTCTTTTACCCTTTTATCTAAATCAATTTTAGCTATTTTACATATTTCTTTAGCAGTTGTAAATCCTATACCATGAATATAACAAAGTGAATAAGGTACCTTCTTTTCCTTTGGAATATCTATTCCTGAAATACGTGCCATAAAAAAACTCCTAACCTTGTCTTTGCTTATGTTTAGAATTATCGCATATAACCATTAAAACACCATTCCGACGAATAATTTTACATTTTGCACAAATTTTCTTAACTGATGATCTTACTTTCATTGCTTTCTATTTATTTCTGTAGGTTATGCGACCTCTGGTTAGATCATAAGGAGATATTTCAAGCTTAACAATATCTCCAGGTAAAATTTTGATAAAATGCATGCGCATCTTACCGCTCACATGAGCTAAAACTTCATGAGTATTTTCACCTATTTCAACTTCAACTCTAAACATGGCATTTGGTAATGTTTCTTTTATTACCCCTTCAACTTGTATAGCTTGTTCCTTAGCCATTATTAAAATCTCTTTGACTTAAAATTTTTGGACCATTATTTGTAATTGCAATTGTATGCTCAAAATGTGCTGAAACTTGACCATCTAATGTCCTAATTGTCCAGCCATCAGAATCTGTCTTTATCTCTTTTAATCCCATATTTATCATTGGCTCTATTGCAATACACATTCCCTCGCGAAGCTTGTATCCTTGGCTTGGTTTTCCATAATTAGGTATTTGAGGCTCTTCATGTAATTCAGTTCCTATACCATGGCCTACAAGCTCACGAACTACTGAATAGCCATGAGGCTCAACAAAGGATTGAATAGCATGACCAATATCAGAAACATAATTATCTGGCTTAGCCTCTGCAATACCTATCATTAGCGACTCATGAGTGATATTCATTAATTTCTGCTTATCTTCAGAAATTTTACCAACTGCAAAAGTACGAGCATGATCTCCATAATATCCCTCTTTCTCTGCTCCACAATCAATGCCTACAATTTGTCCTTCTTCTAAAAATCTATCATTAGGTATTCCATGAACAACTTCATCATCAACTGAAACGCAGAGAGTTGCTGGAAAACCCATATAACCTTTAAATGCAGGACGTGCACCCTGTTCAAGAATAAATGCTTCAGCTTTTTTATCCAATTCAGTTATTTTAACTCCGGGCTTTACATAATCAGTTAACATATCAAGCGTGTCTGAAACAATTTGACAGCTATTTTTAATAAATTCAATTTCACGTTTAGTTCTAATACGGACCACTATGCTCGCCTCCGTCCACGAATTTTACCTTTAGTTAAAAATCCATCATAATGTCGACTCATTAAATGTGATTCAATCTGTTGTAAAGTATCCAAAGCAACACCAACAATAATCAATAAACTAGTTCCTCCAAAAAAAGATGCCAAATCGTAACCCACATCCATTGATTTCATAAGTATATAAGGGAAAATTGCAACTAGAGCTAAAGCAAAAGAACCTGGCAAAGTGACTCTAGAAAGAATATTATCTATATAATCTGCAGTTTTTTTACCTGGGCGAATACCAGGTATAAAGCCACCATGTTGTTTCATTTGTTGTGACACTTGAGTTGGATCGAATGCAATAGCGGTATAAAAATAAGTGAAAAAGATAATCATGATTCCAAAAACAAACCAATAAAATGGATGGTCAAATGAAAACCATCTCATCACACCCTGCATAAAAACATTTTCACTAAAGAAAGTTGCGACCGTACTTGGAATAAACATTATTGACTGAGCAAAAATAATTGGCATTACACCAGCTGTATTAACTTTTAGCGGGATATGTGTTGACTGTCCTCCATAAACTTTACGACCAACTACTCTTTTTGCATAGGAAACAGGGATTTTTCTTGTTCCTTGCGTAAGAAGAACAACAAAAGCAATTACTACAAACATAATTCCTAATAATATAACTTCACTAAGTAGGCCTCTAACACCCTCATTTATCAAAGCAATTTCAGTTACAATTACATTAGGAAGTCCAGAAACAATGCCAACCATAATAATTAAAGAGATTCCATTGCCGATACCTCTTTCAGTTATTCTTTCACCAAACCACATTAATAGAATAGTACCAGTAATCAAACTAACTGTACCAGTAAAAATAAAACTAAAACCAGGATTTATAACTACGGATTGCCCACCTGCTGACATTGAAGGTAAAAATACTGCAACGATTCCATAGGCCTGCATAGCTGATATTAAAACCGTAAGATAACGAGTGATTTGAGTGATTTTTTTCCTTCCTGCTTCACCTTCTTTTTGCAACCGTTGGAAATAAGGGACTACAGTACTCATTAATTGTATGATAATTGATGCTGAGATATAAGGCATAATACCCAATGCAAATAATGTTGCCTTTTCAAATGCTCCCCCTGCAAACAAATTATATAGTCCGAGTAAAGTATTCTGATAACCCTGAAAAGCAGTTGATAGTGCATCAGTATCAATTCCAGGAATTGGGATATGAGCCCCTAAGCGCACTAGCACAAGAATACCAAGCGTAAAAAGTACACGTTTTCTTAGCTCAGGTATTGCAAAAATATTTTTTATCTTTTCAAACATTATTGCTCAGTAACCTTTCCACCTGCTTTTGTAATTTTTTCTCTCGCAGAATCACTAAAAGCGCTGGCAGTAACATCAAGTTTTTTACTTAATTCTCCATCTCCTAATATCTTAATTGGACGTAGGGAATATTTAACTATTCCATTTAATTTTAAAATATCAGCATCAACTATTCCTTCTTCCAATTTATCTAGATCAGAAATATTTACAATTTGGTATTCTTTTTTAAATAAAAAATTAGAAAAACCACGCTTTGGAAGTCGACGATGTAAAGGCATCTGTCCACCTTCAAACCAAGGTCGATGCTTCGATCCAGACCTTGAATGGTAACCTTTATCTCCTCTACCTGAACTCCTTCCCCAGCCTGATCCATGACCTCGACCCAATCGCTTCTTACTATGAGTAGAACCCTTAGATGGTTTTAATTCACCTAATTTCATTAAAATTCCTCAACTTTAACTAAATAGCTTACCTTACTTATCATACCTCTAATAGAAGGTAAATCTTCTTTAATTACAGTTTGATTCATTTTACGAAAGCCAAGAGCTTTCATAGTTAACTTAGCTTTCTTTTTATAACCAATCTGACTTTTTACTTGTGTAATCTTTAATTTTTTTTGTTTAGGCATAATAAATTATTAATTGAATACTTCTTTTATCTTCATTCCGCGTTTGTTTGCTACTGAAACAACATCTTGCAAATCAGTTAATGCCTTCATAGTTGCTTTAGTAACATTTAATGGGTTATTTGAACCAAAACGCTTTGTTAAAATATTTTGAATACCAACTTGTTCCATTATTGATCGAACAGCTGCTCCAGCAATAATCCCCGTTCCTGGTGAGGCTGGTTTTAGCATTACTTGACTTGCGCTATAACGAGAAATAATTTTATGAGGAATTGTTTTATTAACTAAATGAATTTTTACAATGTTTTGTTTTGCCTCTTCTTTAGCTTTACTAATTGCAGACATTACTTCACCTGCTTTACCTTGCCCAATACCAACATGTCCATTCCCATCTCCAATTACAACTAGAGCACCAAAACGAAAATTCTTTCCTCTTGACGTTACTTTAGCAACTCGAGTAACGCGAATTACCGATTCTTCTTTTAAGTCAAGCTCTGCAGGATTAATCATACTTTTCCCTAATATTTAAAATTTTAAACCAGCTTCTCTGGCCGCATCTGCGACTGCTTTTATTCGACCATGGTAAGGATAGCCATTTCTATCAAAAACAACTTTTTTAATTTTATTTTCAATTGCTTTCTTTGCAATAACAGTACCTACTTTAGAACTAATGTCGATTTTAGATTTAGCTTTTGAAACTTCTTTCTTTATTAATTTATCATAAGACGATGCCGAAACTAGAGTCTCTCCTTTATGGTCATCAATAATTTGAGCTGTTATGTGTTTATTCGATCGATATACAACTAAACGTGGGCGTTCTGGATGTAAAAGGTTATTTCTTTTACTTCTATTGCGCCTACGTAAATTACGTGCATCTTTAATAGATAGCCTTTTCATTATGCAGTTGCTCCGCCTACAGTTTTACCTTGTTTTGTTTTAACATATTCATCTTTATATCTTATGCCTTTACCTTTATAGGGCTCAGGTGTTCGAAATGATCTTATTTTTGCTGAGACTTCACCAACCAATTGTTTATTAATACCACTTATTGTTATCTCAGTTTTATTCGCTTTAATCTCAATTTCTTCAGGCGGTTCAAAGAAAATATCGTGAGAATATCCTAATTGTAAAACAAGATATTTTCCTTGCATGTTAGCTTGATAACCAACGCCTCTTATCTCTAAATTTTTTGAAAAACCTTCATTTACTCCATGTATACCATTGGCAATTAATTGACGAGTAGTACCATGCAATGAACGGTGAGCCCTAGAGTCTGAAGGACGTTCAACTAATAAAGTTTTATCATCTAGTTTTAATTTCATATCGCTATGAAAAGGTACATTAATAGAACCTTTAGGGCCCGTAATTCCTACAAAGCTATCGTTAAGTTTGATGCTAACTTTTTCAGGAATTTCAATAATCATTTTACCAACTCTAGACACTGTTGAGCCTACCAAACTTTACAAAGAATTTCACCGCCAACTCCAATGCGTTTAGCAGTTTTATTAGAGATAACACCTTTAGATGTAGATAATATAGAAATTCCCAACCCATCTAATACTCTAGGGATTTCATCACCACCAACGTATACACGCAAACCTGGCCTACTTACTCTTTCTATTCCAGAGATTACAGCATGACCTTTATGATCATACTTTAAGAATATTCGAATTATAGATTTTGTATTATCTTCAACAAACATAAAATCTTTAATATATTTTTCCTCTTTTAAAATAAACGCAATACGTTTTTTTAAATTAGAGGAAGGAATATCAACAAATCGTTTTTCTACCGTCATCCCGTTTCGAATTCGAGTTAACATATCAGCAATAGGATCTGTCATAGACATAACACTCTCCCCCTTCTACCAACTGGCCTTAGTAACACCAGGAATCTCTCCTTTAAGTGCCATCTCTCTAAAACAAATACGGCAAAGACCAAATTTTCTCATATAGCCATCAGGTCGACCGCAGTTAAAACAACGATTATAACTTCGAGATGAAAATTTAGGTTTTCTCCTAGCCTTAACAATAAGTGATTTTTTAGCCATCAATTTCCTCAACTTCTTCTTGTTTTGTAGATTTCTCTCTTAGAGGGAGTCCCATTAGCTTTAACAACCAGTAAGACTCATCATCTGATGAAGCGGTAGTAGAAAATGTTATATCCATTCCACGAATACTATCAATTTTATCATAATCAATTTCAGTGAAAATAATCTGCTCTTTCACTCCAAATGAATAGTTTCCTCTCCCATCAAATGACTTAAAAGACAGACCTCTAAAATCGCGAGTTCTTGGTAGCGCTATAGTAATTAGTCTCTCCATAAAGTCATACATCCTATTACCACGTAAAGTCACTTTACAGCCAACTGGAAATCCTTTTCGAATTTTAAAGTTTGAAATATCTTTTTTTGAAAAAGTAGTTACTGGCTTCTGACCTGTAATTAAAGACAATTCTTGGACAGCGCTCTCTAACTTCTTTGGGTTATCTTTTGCATCTCCGATGCCCATATTTACTGATATATGAGACAAGCTCGGTACTTCCATAATATTTTGATATTTAAAACGCTCAACCATAGATGAAACTACTTCATCCAAAAATTTATTTTTAAGATTGGAACTAAAATTATTTTTACTGTTATTAGCCATAATTTTTATTTTATTTCTTCACCAGTTCTAATCGAGACTCTAACTTTAGAACCATCATCTAATTTTTTATAACCAATTCTAGTAGGTTTTCCGCTATGCACTAGCATAACATTTGAAACATGGATTGAACCTTCTTTCTCAACAATACCTCCTTGTGGATTTTCTTGAGATGGTCGCGTATGTCGTTTAATAAGATTAACTCCTTCAATGATTACCCGCTCTTTTTTTGGAAATACGTAAAGTATTTTCCCTTCCCGACCTCTATGATTTCCACGAATCACACGAACATTCATTCCAGTTTTAATATTCATTAAATAACCTCCGGGGCCATAGAAACAATTTTCATATAACCACTATCACGTAATTCACGCGCAACAGGTCCCAAAACACGAGTTCCTCGAGGCTCTCCAGCTGAATTCAATAGCACAGCTGCATTATCATCAAAACGAATATATGAGCCATCTGAGCGACGAATTTCTTTTTTTGTCCTTACAACAACGGCGCGTGTAACTTGACCTTTTTTCACCATACCATCAGGAATAGCTTGCTTTACTGTTACAACTATTAAATCACCTATTGATGCATAACGTCTACGACTGCCGCCCAATACCTTGAAGCAGAGTACTTCACGTGCACCGGAATTATCAGCAACTTTAAGTCTTGTTTCTTGCTGTATCATTAATCATTGACCAATTTTGATCGATTCTCTAATAATTTCACTTACAAACCAACGCTTTCTTTTACTAACTGGCCGCATAGCGCTTATTTTAACAATATCCCCCAATTTTGGTTCTATAGAACCAACGTGAGCTAAATGTTTCTTAAATCTTTTTACAAATTTTCCGTATACTGGGTGAGCAATCTTTCTTGTAACGCGAACTACAACAGTTTTTTCCATTTTATCGCCTACCACTTCGCCAACTAATGTTTGCTTTCTTCGACTAGACATAATTTTTATTAACTTTTCTTTTCTCTAATGCCAATAGCGAACTCTTTTTTTAAAGTTTTTAATTGAGCAATTTCTTTTTTTAAAAATTTTATTTTCAAAGGATCTTCAAGCTGCTGCATTGCTTTTTGAAATTTTAAATTTTGCAAAGCTTCTTCATTCTCTTCTAATTTGGTATCAATTTCTACGATATTAAGATTATTTAGATCACGACTTCTCATTATAAATCTCTTCGAGCTACAACTTTAGTTTTGATTGGTAATTTATATGAAGCATTATAAAAAGCCTTTTCCGCTCCTTCTTTATCTACTCCTTCAACTTCAAATAATATACGACCCGGCTTAACGACAGCAACCCAATATTCTGGAGTACCTTTTCCTTTTCCCATTCTTGTTTCAGCAGGTTTTTTCGTAATGGGTTTATCGGGAAAGATTCGAATCCACATTTTACCAACTTTACGAACTACGCGCGTGATAGATACGCGACATGCTTCAATTTGTCTACTAGTAATCCATCCAGATTCCATAGCCTTTAATCCATATGAACCAAAAGCAACATAATTTCCACCTTTTGCAACACCTCTTCGATTTCCTCTATGATGCCTTCTAAATTTAACTTTTTTTGGTTCTAGCATAGACTATTTCCTTGATGACTCTCCATTACATATCCAAACTTTTATACCAATTATTCCATATTGAGTCTGCGCCTCAGTAAGAACATAATCAATGTCTGCACGTAACGTGTGCAAAGGAACTCTTCCTTGAGAAAATTTTTCACTTCTTGCAATTTCAACACCACCAAGTCGTCCAGCTACATTAATCCTTATTCCTTCTGCCCCCATTCGCATTGTAGATTGAATTACTTTATTTACTACACGACGATATGAAACCTTTTTCTGTAATTGATGAGCAATATTAGAACCAACTAAAGCTGCATCAAGCTCAGGTCTTTTAACTTCAGAAATATTTAATTGAGTATTTTTCTCAGTAAGCTGTTTAATCTCATCTTTTAATCTATTCACTTCTTCCCCGCCTTTTCCAATAACTATACCTGGCCTAGCAGTGTGAATTGTTACTGTAACTGTTTTTGACGATCGACTTATCTCTACTTTTGAAATTCCAGCATTCGGAAGTCGAGCTTTTAGATATTTTCTAATTCTTAAATCTTCTTCAAGACCTGTTGTAAAACTTTTACCCGCAAACCAAGTTGATCGCCAATTTTTATTAATTTGCAATCTAAAACCTACAGGATGTGTTTTTTGACCCAATCAATCCTCCTTAATTATTATCCGATACTATAATTGTTAAATGAGAAGTTGGCTTGTTTAATTTAGAAATACGCCCCATTGATGCAGCACGAAAACGTTTGATATGGGCACCACCATTAGCATAACATTCTTTAATACAAAGTTTTTCAGTCTCAATTTTCTCATCTTCCATCTTATTTATTAAATTGTGATAAGCAGATGTTAATGTTTTCTCAATTTGAACAGAAGCTTTCGCTTTTGAAAAGTGCAAATAATTAAGCGCATCATCAAATTTTAGACCTCTAATTTCATCCAATATCACTTTAATCTTTCTAGGAGATTGACGAATGTGTCGAGTTATTGCTTTAGCTTCCATAATCAATTTTTCCTATCACCAGAATGCAATCTGAAAGTTCTTGTCGGCGCAAACTCGCCAAGTTTATGACCTACCATGTTTTCATTAATAAAAACTGGTATAAATTTGTTACCATTATGAACTGCAAAAGTATGTCCAACAAAATCAGGAGTTATCATAGAACGTCGTGACCACGTTTTAATTACCTTTTTTTTCTTGGCTTCGTTCATCTTTTCAATCTTTTTTTGAAGCTTATCATCTACAAATGGTCCTTTTTTTAGTGATCTAGCCAATCTACTTTCTCCTCTTTAAAATATATTCATTTGATTTTTTATTTTTTTTACGTGTTTTATAGCCTTTTGTTGGAGTTCCCCATGGAGATACTGGATGACGACCCCCAGATGACTTACCTTCACCTCCACCATGTGGATGATCAATTGGATTCATAACAACTCCACGAACAGTGGGACGCTTACCCAGCCACCTACTTCTTCCAGCTTTTCCTGAAACAATCTGCTCATGAGACTTATTGCCTACTTCACCAACTGTCGCAAAACAATGCTGTCGAACCTGCCTAACTTCTCCAGATGGAAGTTTTAATGTGGTAAACCCATCATCATGTGCCATAACTTGTGCTGCAGAACCAGCACTTCGTGCTAATTGACCACCTCTACCAGGCTCAAGTTCTATATTATGAACAAACATACCCGTTGCAACTTTTTTCAATGGCAATGCATTTCCTATTTTCAAAGGAACGTTTTCACCACTAAGAATTTCATCCCCAATTTTTGCCCCAAACGGGGAGAGAATATATCTTTTTTCACCATCTGAATAAAAAAGCAGTGCAATATTTGCGGATCTATTTGGATCATACTCAATTGATGCTACTTTAGCTGGGATATCAAACTTATCACGCTTAAAATCGATGATCCTATATCTCCTTCGATGACCGCCACCTCGGTGCCTTACTGTTATTCTACCTTTATTGTTTCGACCACCTGTTTTTCGCAACGCTTTTGTTAATTTCTTTTCAGGGAAATTCTTTGTTATTTCTGAAAAATCTGAACGAGAAGCAAATCTACTTCCAGGAGTCGTAGGTTTTAAGTTTCTTATACCCATCAGCTAGCAACCTCGCCTCTTAGTAGATCTATTTCATAACCATCCATTAAAGTAACCACTG
>PASX01000050.1 GCA_002713455.1 Fidelibacterota bacterium | reverse complement strand
CATAATAATTATGTATCTCACCACGCATACTTTTCAACGAATTATCCACACCAAGAAGAGTTTTTCCAGCTATTCTACCCAAAGCTACAATTAGTTTTGGCTTAATCAAATTAATTTGATGTTTTAAATAGGGTTCGCACTCTTTTACTTCAGTTGATAATGGATCTCTATTATTAGGCGGTCTGCACTTTAATACATTGCAAATAAAAACATCTTTATTTCGGGATCGACCTATGGCAATCAAAATTTTATCTAATAGTTTGCCTGCACGCCCCACAAATGGCTCACCTTCAATATCCTCTTTTTCACCAGGAGCTTCTCCAACTAACATTAAAGAGGCATCCGGATCACCAATTCCAAAAACAAAATTTGTCCTTGAATACCCCAAATCACATTTATGGCATTTATTTATTTGATTTTCAAAGGAAGTAATATTAGATGAAAAACTCGAATGAGAATTATCTTTTGAAGAATCATTATAATTAAGGAAAATTTCATCTCCATATATATCTTTTGTTTGATTGAAAAATCTAATTAAATGTTCATCTAGAACTAAAGTCATATTTTAGACATATCAAATAGAATGAATTATAAATTCTTTTCCTCATCATTAGTCCATTCAATATCTCCTTCAACAAACTCATTAACTGCTACAGTTGTCACTTTTTCCAGTTCTTCATAATCTTCTGGGGTTTTTTCTACTACTTGATCATAAACGCCCATTTCAACTTCTTCTTCAGCTGATGATATCATTTCATCAACAACTCGGTCGCTTAGTATTTGTTTTGCTCGTTTAGACATCACGACTACTGCTTCATAAATGTCTTCGGTTTTTTCTTCCATGTTTTTAATGGATAGTGGTTCAAGAGCCATTATTTACTCCTTCATTTTGATGTTTTATAATATTTAAAATTTCAATAACTGCCTTATTTACTTTATCGTTGAGAATATGAAAGTCAAAATATGATTTGTAACTTAACTCATCGTCAAGTCTATTCAATCTTCTTTCTATACTTTTATCTGTTTCGCTTCCTCTATTTTGCAAACGTAGTTTTAATTCTTCTAAGCTCGGTGGCTTAATAAAAATTGATAATGTTTTATTAGGATATAAATTTATTATTGATAGCGCACCTTTAACATCTAATTCCATCAATAATAAATTATTATGCTGAATTGAATTAGTTAACGTATCAAGTGTTGTTCCATAATAATTATTATCGTGAACTTTTTCCCATTCGGCAAAGCGACCATTGTTAATTCCATTAATAAATTCTTTTTTTGAAATGAAATTATAATCTACTCCATCTTTTTCATTTATTCTTTTTTCTCTAGTTGTACAAGATACAGAAAATTTAATTGCTTTATCACTTTTTTGTAAAGCTTTGCAAATTGTAGTCTTGCCAGCTCCTGAAGGCGCTGAAATTATAACNAGNTTTTTCATAAAATATTTTGCGCTTGTTCACGCATTTTTTCTAATTCGTCTTTCATANTTATAATAATATTTATNAACGCATTAGAGGTGCTNTTAGANCCTATTGTATTCATTTCACGACTTATCTCTTGGATTAAAAAATTTAACTGTCTTCCAACAGGCAAATCTTTTGAAATCATTTTATTGAATTGCTCAAAATGACTTTTTAAACGAATNACTTCTTCAGTTACATCTGCTTTTTCTGCTAAAATAGCTATTTCTTGAACAACTCTAGATTCATCGATTGATATATCTTGAGCTAATTCGCTAACCCTGTCTCTATATTTTTTAACTCTTTTATCTGTTTCANCTGGTATTNGTTTTTCAAGTTTTGATAGCATTTTTGTTAGATTATCTAAACGNTCTTCAAANTCCAATTTCAGTTTCTCACCTTCTGNTTTCCTCATCAAAAGAACTTCGTCGCAAGCTTTATTTATTGAATTCATTAATAATTTTGAATCTAACGATCCAGAATCCCCAAAGAAAAATAAATCACTTGAATTAAGTATATCACTCATTTCCAAATGTTTTCCATATTTTTTTTGAACATCAATCAAAATTTTTTCAATAGCTTCAAATCTATTTTTATTAAAAGAAAGAGATTCACCATTATTCTTATTTTCAATCTCTATATTTACATGGACAGTACCTCTCACCAAATTTTCAACAAGAATACTCCGTATATTGTTATAGTCGCTTGGCTCAATTTCAACACCACGAATCTTAATGTCTAAGTAGCGTCCATTTACTACTTTAATAAAAGAAGTTATCTTATTTATACCCTTACCAGCGGTTCCCCGCCCATAACCCGTCATGCTTTGAATCATATATTTTAAATCCGAAAAAAGTCGAGGAATTTACATGTATTTGTCGACTTATCACAAATTATTGAATTAAGACATAATCAATAATAATTTAAATAATTATTAGAACTAATTTAAACAATGAAGAAAAAAGTATTTATTACAGGTAGCAGTAGTGGAATTGGCGAATATTTAGCATATACCTATTCAAAGTTAAATTATTTTGTAGGGTTAGCTGCTAGACGAGAAGATAAATTACATCAAGTTGCTTCTAAATGCATCGAGCTTGGTGGTNAAACAAAAATTTACACACTTGATGTNCTCGATGAAGATAAGTGTATTGAGACTATCAATGACTTTATTAATCTTCCAGGTAAATTAGACACTATTTATGCAAATGCTGGAATTGGCAGCCCTGATCAACTAAGTTCAGGAAAGCCAGAAGCTATGAATCGAATTCTTCAAACTAATATACTTGGCGTTACAAATACGGTTATGCCTTTCATTCCATATATGAAATCCCAAAAAAGTGGTAAAATAGCCGTTATTAGCTCTATTGCAAGCTTTAGAGGACTCCCTCATCATTCTGCTTATAGTGGATCAAAAGCAGCGGTTAGAAATATATGTCAAGGCTGGCAATCAGCCCTAAAAAAACATAGTGTTTCAGTAACAGCCGTCTGTCCGGGGTTTATAAAAAGTGAGATGACTGATTCTAATAATTTTTATATGCCTTTTTTAATGGATACTGATCTTGCTGCAAAAAAAATAATTAGGGCAGTTGATAGAAAGAAAAAAGTATATATTTTCCCATGGCAGATGCGTTTATTAGCTATACCAATACTTAAACATGCTCCAGATTGGATCATTAACAAATTTTCCTTATAAAAAAACAGTCATTTTAAGAAAAACTTATTCTGAGTTAAATGAAAGAGAATAAAATGAGTGCCCCTGGAAAAAAAATTAAAGAACTAAAGAAAAGAAATGATGAGATTGCTAAAGAGTTAGCAAAACTCGATAGAGAAAATCTAGATTGGTAAAAAGATAAAGTATCAATTCTAGATATTATAATTTTTCAATATAATTTTTTACCCAATCAGCGCTAACGGATACTGATATTAAATGGGTTGAGCCTAATCCCGNACCTGATGGTTCATTTAANAAAGCATAATCTAAAGATAAATTTTCCCAGCTAATACCTAAGCCNGTTGTGAAAGAACCAATACTATTTCTTCCTAGCCTNAATGCTAATTGATTATTATATATAACATTTACTCCAAATATGAGTTTGCCACCATAATTGCCCAATCTGAAATCATCATCAATCATTTTTCCACCAGCATCTAATAANATATTTGACATAGCTGTTAATTTTACATTACTCTTTGGGAAAATAATAGTTTGAGCTAATCCTGTGATAATTGTTGGTTTAAAACGTTCTACAGTACCATTGTCCCATACTTGCCAACTCGTGGTTACGTCTCTAATTGTTAAGCCAAATCGACCATTTTCCCATGGAGATGTAATAAATCCAATATCTAAACCAATTCCAGTGCCTGAATACTTATCTAATGAATGATATAAGGTCTTAATAGCAAACCCAGCTTCAATACTATTAATCTCAAAAGAACTACTAAGATGAATTCCTAATTGACGTTGAGAAAAATATGTTAACTTACTTCCATCCAAACGTTCACCATCGTCTAAAACGCCATTACCTTCACCAACATCTCCAGTCCCTGGGATACCATCAACTCCAAAGTCTAGTAAAATATCTCGAGTATCTGGTATTTGATCAATACCTTCATGAAGAATAATAAGATTAAATGGTCTGGAAAAATTCTTTATTGGCAGACCAATGAGATCGCTGTTGATCATACCTGCTAATCTACTTTGATGAGTATAATTTATATTATGTAAGCCAACTCTATTTGAAGCGGCAGGATTAAATAATGGNGAAATAGCTGTTCCGTAATCGGTTACAGCTGCACCTCCTAGTGATAATATACGTGCATCTCCAGCGCTATTGAATACTTGCCATCCATAACGTACCCAATAAGATTCACTTGTAGATTGAGATAAAAAAAATAAAAGAAGAAATATNTTTTTTTTAGCAAATAGTTTAAAGATCATACTTTTTCTTTAATTCATCTAATCTGCTAATTACTTCAAGTGGTGTTAATGATAATAGATCTATTTCTTTAAGTTCATTTTTTAATTCGATATCTTGTTCAGCGAATACGGATAATTGATCAACTGATAATACGTGCGTGTGTTCTTGGTTTGCTGATTCAGTATCTAAGTACGAGTTTAATAATACAGATGCACGCTTTATCACTTGTTTTGGCAATCCAGCCATTTTAGCTACATGGATTCCGTAGCTCTTATCTCCTGGACCAGGCAATATTTGTCTAAGAAAAATAATTTTATCCCCATGCTCTTTAACACCAATATGATGATTTTCTAGTCTTTGAAGATTTTCTTCTAAGTTTGTCAATTCATGATAATGAGTCGCGAATAAAGTCCTAGCTCTTAAAGATTTTTCATTATGTATATATTCAGTTATTGCATACGCTAGAGATAATCCATCGTATGTTGCAGTACCACGACCTATTTCATCTAATAAGATCAAACTTTTATCTGTCGCATTATTTAGTATGTTTGCAGCCTCATTCATTTCTACTAAAAATGTACTTTCACCGCCAGCAAGATTATCACTTGCACCAACACGCGTGAAAAGTTTATCAACCACTCCAATTTCAGCAGAATTTGCAGGTACAAAACAACCCAAATGTGACATATAGACTATTAGACCAATCTGGCGAAGATATGTTGATTTCCCAGCCATATTAGGACCAGTAATAAGGTGGATTTGATTTTTTTTGATATCCATATCCAGATTATTAGGAATAAATCGTTCAGTAGATGGTATTAATTGCTCTACAACAGGGTGTCTACCATCTTTTATATTAATATTTTTTTTATCAGTTAATTTTGGTCTACAGTATTTATTTGATTTTGATAATTCTCCAAATGTCAATAATACATCCAGTTTACTTAATGCTAATGCATTTAGCTGTAATAATCGCGCAGAATTAATTATATATCTACAAAGATCATTAAATATAGAAGATTCTAAAACATTGATCTTTTCATCAGCTGTTAATATTCTCTCTTCATAATCTTTTAAAGCAGGAGTGATATATCTTTCTGAGCTTACTAATGTTTGTTTTCTAATGTAATCATCGGGAATCTTATCTGAATGAACTTTAGTAACCTCCAAGTAATACCCAAAAACTTTATTATAACCAACTTTTAAAGATGAAATACCAGTTCTTTTACGTTCACTAGTTTGAAGGTCTGCTATCCATTTTTTACCACCGGTACTTAACAAACGTAGCTCGTCTAATTCTTTATTAACTCCTTTAAGAATAACGTTTCCCTGGCTAATCTTTGAAGGNGCATCAGAATCAAGTGTTTTTATTATTTTATTAAAAACTCTATCAGTATTCTTGAATGACTTATTAAAGAATACTAATTTTTTATTTTTAGACCTTTTTAATGTTGATTTTATATCTGGAATCTTCTCTAAACTAATGCATAATCCATTGATTTCTTTGGGAGTCACTTTACCATTATTTATTTTTCCAAGAATTCTTTCAATATCAGATATTTGTTTCAAAAATTTTGATATTTCATCTCTAAGATGAGAGTCATTATAAAATGCCTCTACTAGCTCCAATCTGGAATTGATTTTTTTTCTATCTACTAATGGTTTATTCATCCATTGTTTTAAAAGGCGACCCCCTCCAGAAGTGATGGTTTGATCTAAAACATCGATCAAAGTACCATGGGTTCCTTGTGTTGCAAGACTTTTAAAAATTTCTAAATTACGAACTGTAAATCCATCCAAACCCATGATGCCAGTATTTTTTATCGGATTTAAATGACAAATATGATCTATAGCACCATTTAAGGATTCAGTCACATGATACAATATCGCACCAGCACTAGTAATTCCATCTTTATAACCATCACACCCAAATCCTTTAAGCGATTTTACCTGGAAATGATCTATTAATTTTCTGTAACTCTGATCAAAGGTAAAAACCCAATCATCTATTTTTGTTATAAATGGTTTTAATTCTAAATACCATTTTTCAGTTGAATAAATAACTGATTCACCTACAATTACTTCTCTTGGTGCAAATTTTCTTAAAGATTCAGATATATTATTTTTCTCACACTCACCTATAAAAAATTCACCTGTTGATTGATCTAAAATTGCATAACCTACATTAGTTTTGTTAAAATGAAGAGATGCTAAATATCTATTNGCTTTTTGATCNATAGCTTGTTCAGCTGTNATTGTACCAGGAGTAACTACTTCNATAACTTCACGTTTAACAATACCCTTTGATAGCTTGGGNTCTTCAACCTGCTCACAAATTGCAACTCTGTGACCNGCATTAACTAATTTATATAGATANTTATCTAATGNATGATACGGAAAACCAGCNAATGGTACATCAGCAGCAGCACCATTTGCCCTCTTAGTNAAAACNATTCCNAGTATTTTAGCAGTTATCTTTGCATCATCATTAAAAGTTTCATAAAAATCACCCATTCTAAACAATACAATAGAATCATCATATTCTGATTTAATATCAAAATATTGCTTCATTAAAGGTGTTCCTGATGACTTAATCAAATATCTCTCCTTTTATCCTATAATCACCTTGTCTAACAGTAAATGATTGATCATCGCAGTATTCTAGTAAAGGTATTGCAGATTTTCTACTAGTAGATGTTATTGTTTTAAAATCTGACACTTTCATTTCTTTATTTGTTGAAAAATATTTAGATAGATCATTCTTTAATTTATCTATAAGGCTAATGTGAATCCACATACCTTGTTCAATTTCAACAACTCGATCATTTTTCTTTAAGATATGAAGTAATTCTAGTGCCTTTTGAGNGTCATCTGAAAAAAGAGTATCTGATGTCGGAAGGTCATAAGCTGAATCAAATAACAATTTTTCTAATTTTGATGATAATTTAGAGTCTTGATCAGATAAAACAACNGAATGGGTTTTTAAAGCGAAAGATCCTTTTGTTTTTACAANAATATCCGACATAGAGTCNAAAATAAAAGAAAGCCATTTTTCACTAAAGTGAGTTTTCTTTTTTAATTCTTCTTTTGATAATGATTCTTGATACGGATTATCTAAATGGAATTGCATCATGAATTCTTTTACTTTATCAATTGATGATTGATATTTTTCCTTTGTAAACAATAATTCATTTTTATTCTCAATATCCTCTTTTGATATCCATTCANCTATCTGGGTTTTATTTGTGTTAAAATGGTAAGACCACTTCAATAGCGATCTAGGGTTCTTCCAATTATAGGAAATAAATTGTTTAAATCGCTTAGAGGGATTTAACTCCAATTCATTTGTCCATTGTCTTAATAATTTCTTTGATTGCGTGGGGTTNGGNTCTAAAATAATACATCCTCCGATAGTCTCCATTGGTGAAAAACTACGAATAATAAACCTCTGATCCATAATTGCTGCAACTGGCTTATCTAAAATGAATAAAATATTAGTTGATTGAGACTGACCNATCGATTTTCCTGAAATTAATACTTTTGCTATTACTTGAGCTGTACCAATATGGACATGTACTCGTTGATTATTTTTCAATTTCCATTTTGTATCATTAATAATGGAAACATTTGCAATAAGTCTTTGTGTTGTTTGTACTGAATCAATATCAGCAATTACCTTTCCACGATATAAATCATCTAATTCTGTACCAGAAAGGTTAATAGCAGCTCTATCTCCCATCTCCACAGATAAAGTTTCATTACCATGAGATTGCATCCCTCTAATTTTAACTTTATGATTCCCAGGAATAATCTCTAATTCTTGATTATTTTTTGCTTCTCCAGATAAAACAGTACCTGTGACAACTTTTCCAAATCCAGATTTNGTAAAAACTCTATCAATAGGTAAATAAAAAAAATCACGATCNAATCCGATCTGTGTTGATTTAGATTGAGAATTGATTTCTTTTTTTAATGAATCTATTCCCTCTCCATTTTCTACCGAGGTNCGAATAATTTTTACATCGTTTTCAAACGTATTAGATATGAGATCTCTAATATCTAACTCAACCAAATCTATCCAATCTGCATCATCAATCAAATCTGTCTTAGTTAAAGCAATAATACCTTTTTTTACNCCTAAAAGTTTTAATATATGTAAATGTTCACGTGTTTGAGGCATAATCCCATCATCAGCAGCTATAACAACTAAAGCAATGTGAATAGTAGATACACCAGCGACCATATTGCGGATAAATTTTTCATGACCNGGCACATCAATTATAGTGATTGTTTGATCTAAGTATGCAAAACCTAGATCAATAGTCATACCTCTAGATTTTTCCTCAGATAAGCTGTCCGTATCTGTACCAGTGAGAGCCTTGACCAAGGCTGTTTTCCCATGGTCAATATGGCCAGCAGTACCGACAACAATTTGTGACATTTTTATTCCTATAAATCAATAATAACTCCAGCTAGATTTTCTTCTTGTCCTGGAATAATTGTTTTTAAATCTATATAAAATTTGTTTCCATTAATATATCCTACAGTTGGTATGGTTGCAGTTCTAAATTTTAANGATAGTTTTGTTGTAGATATATTTTTTGGTTTGAATTCTAAAGCCATACTATCAAGCTTTTCTAATGGCAGTGAACCACTACCAACCTCAACCTCAGAATTAACTAGTGAAATTGCTAAATCTCCAATTTTTTTCTTAGNTAATAAGGATAAAATCTTTTCGCCTTTTTTCTTTAATGATTTTCTGGATGNAGTTAAAAGCATATTTGTCAAATTATCCTTAGTAGGACCATCGTCAACGAAAGATCTAAGTGCTTCATTTAAAAAAGATATTGTCCATTTATCACACCGAACAGCNCGAGCAATAGGATTATTTTTTAATCTAGAAACTAATTTTTTCTTACCAACAATCAGCCCTGATTGAGGACCTCCAAGAAGCTTATCTCCTGAAAATGTTATTACTCCAGCACCAGTTTTAACAATATCCTGTATCATAATACTTTTGGGAATACCCTTAGATGATAAATCAAATATTTCCCCACAACCAAGATCTGCCATAACAGGTATACGTTTTTTCTTTCCTAACTGTACCAATTCACTCAATGGAACCTCTTTTGTAAAACCTTTCACAAGATAATTACTAGTATGCACCCAAAGAATTAAACCTGTATTTTTATTGATTGCTTCCTCATAATCTTTAAAATGGCTTCTATTTGTAGATCCAACTTCTTTTATCAAGCAGCCACTTTTTTCTATTACATCTGGAATGCGAAATGTCCCTCCAATCTCAACTTGTTGCCCTCTAGAAACAATAACCTCTTTTCCTTCACTTAATTCATTTAAAGCTAAAAGGACTGCCGCAGCATTATTATTTACAGCCATTCCAGACTCTGCGCCAGTTAATGAANATAATAAACCTNTAATATGATCCTGTCTATCTCCACGCTTACCAGATATTAAATCAAACTCTAAATTCGTATAACCTGATACACGGTCAACAATAGATTTAGCAATCTTCTTATCNATTGGAGCGCGACCAAGACCTGTATGAAGAACAATACCTGTACCATTAATAATAGATTTCATACTTGNCTTAGATAATTGATCAATTATCANTAAAATTTCATTAACAATTCCAGCTCTATCTAAAAGCAATTTACCTTTCATAGCTAATTTTCGAAAGACNACTAGCTCATTCTTAATTATATATGATAAATACCTTCTATTTAAGTGCTTATAATTGCTGCATTCAAGTAATACTTTAGATATAGAGGGGAGTTCCTTGAGTTGTTTTTGAGCCATACTGATAAGAAAGTATATTAATTAATATANTGAATCAACCCCTTAGAGCCGCTTTTCGCATAAACCAACCAAATATAACACTCGGAATTAGCAATAGNCCCATTGATGGAAATACAGCTGAAACACCCATTTTTACAGCAATTATTCCACTNAATCCTGCCGCCAAAGAACCAATCCCAAAACTTAGAAAAAAACTAATTCCATAACCCAATCCTCTATTTTGACTTCGTGTAAACTGNGCTATCAGCGTATTNCCTATTGGTTGGTTACTAAAATAAGCTACTCCAAGCATTAAACTTGATAAAACTAAAAATAAGTCTGTAGTATAACCCATAAGTATGAAAAATGGAATATTTGCTAGAATTATCCATAATAGCGCAGTAGGCTTATGAAACCTATCTCCAATTCTCGCTCCAATTAACTGNCCTCCAATTCCAGCAATAAATACCATTGTTGGAAACAATCCAGCTTTCATATTAGCAGACATTGAAGGNAATAAGNAATTAGTATTATCTGCAAAGTGGACAGGCATAAATGTAGTAAAACCATAATAAGCCATACNNAAAAAGGCATTTGTTAAAAAATAAAGGATNAAAGCTGGCTTATTTGTTTTTTCCTCATGATTAGNAAATTCTTCTTCAGGTATATCTGCCCTTCGACGATATGGTATAGCAAAAAAAGTGCTAATAGCTAAAATACCGTTAAAAGTCCCTAAAACTGCATATGATGCACGCCAAGATATAAGTGCGGCCACTGCCGTGGCTAATATTGGCCCCAAAGCTGAACCCGTTGAACCAAAGATACCATGAACTGCCATACCTTTTGTTAGTTTATTTACCCTATGAGAGATAAGCGTCAGGCCAGCTGGATGATAAATACTACAAAAGAAACCCATAAGCCCAAGCGATATCACCATCATCTCAAAAGAACTCGAAAGTGCTACTAATATTGCTGATAAAGATGATCCAAGTTGATAAATTAATAAAAGCTGTCTACCTCCAAACCTTTTTTCAGCCCATCCAGCAGGAATGGCTCCCAATCCAAACATGAATGCACTTATAGTCACTACAAAACCAAGCGTATCTAGCCCTACATTAAATTCATTTCGAATAATTGGAATTAAGCTTGGCAATGCTAACATTAAAGCATGAACGGATAGATGACTTCCACCAGTAATTGCAAGTATAGTTTTTTCAAATCTATTCATAAATAAAAAACCCTCAATAGCTATGTAATGAGGGTTTTAAAAAATATATATAGCCTAAATTAACGCTTTTCAGCAATACGTGTTGCTTTCGCACCAGTTAATTTTTTCAAATAATTCAATTTAGCTCTACGTACTTTTCCACGACGCTTAACTTCAATTTTACTTACCATAGGTGAATGCACCGGGAAAATTCGTTCAATTCCAATTCCTCCAGAAACTTTTCTAACCGTAAATGTTTCTGAAATATCACTACCTTTTCTTCCAATTACAATACCTTCAAATTTTTGAATACGTTCTTTTCCACCCTCAATTACACGAACATCAATAGATACAGTATCACCAGGACCAAAATCAGGAACATCAGTTTTTAATTGATGTTCTATAACCGGTTTAATTTTGTTCATTTTTTACTCCGATTTATTTTTTTTAATTTTTCCATTAAATCAGGACGTTTTTTTTTCGTCCTTTTTAATCTACTATCTTTTCTCCATAAATTAATTTCTTTATGATTTCCAGATAATAAGACCTTTGGCACAGTTAGACCATTAATTTCTCTTGGTTGCGTATAAAATGGCGAATCTAATAAATCTTCTGCGAAAGAATCACTTAACGCAGATTGTAGATTATTTATTACACCTGGAATTAATCTAACAATGCTATCAATAAAAATCATTGCAGGAATTTCTCCACTAGTCACCACAAAATCTCCAATAGAATATTCATGGGTAATAAATTTTTCAATTACACGCTCATCAATGCCCTTGTAATGTCCACATATGACAATAAGCCTAGTTATTTTACTATTTTCTTCAGCAAGATTATGATTCCATTGAACTCCTTGCGGTGAGGGGTAAATAATTCTAAGATCATCTTCTCCACCCACTTTTTCAATAGCATCTTCAATTGCTTTAAATAAAGGACCCGCCATCATTACCATCCCCGGTCCTCCACCATATGGTTTATCATCTATTTGATGATAATTACCTTCACCAAAATCACGAAGGTTAATTATATGAAAATCAACCTTCTTCCTCTCTCTTGCCTGTCTTAATATTGAGTTTTGAACAACCGATTCTACTATATCAGGAACAGGTGTTATGATGGCAATTTGTTTCTTCAATCTACTAAACCATCCATGGGCGAGATGGTGACTAATCCCATCTTTATATCTACTCCACGGACAATTTCCGGAACTACCGGAATCAATATTTCCTTTTTACCTCGAGAAATCACATAAATATCGTTATTAGGCAAACTCATCATATCTGATAGCTCACCAATAATTTCTCCACTATCAGATACAACAGTTGCACCTAATAAATCTGGAGAAATCAAATTAATAGGATCTTTATCTGATATTGACGCAAATAAAAGCTGACCAATCATTGATTCAGCATCATCTCGGGTTTTAAACTCTCGAAAAAGAAAGCGACGCTTTTTATTTTCACCAGTTACTTTTTCTAATTTGACATCTGTAGCCAAACTTTCATCAAATCCAATGAATAGTGGCTTAGCTACATAATCATCAAATTGACGAATTAAAGGACGAACACCTACTTCTCCTTTGAGTCCCGATACTCGGGTAATTTTTGCAATTGCAAAAAGCTTAGTCTTCATTTGTGTCGATTACCTCTAATCGAGCGCGCTTTCCACCTTCTTTAGCATTTATGGCAAATAATATTGTCCGAATAGCAGAAATGTTTCTACCACGCTTACCAATCACTTTACCGTAATCACCATCACCAACAGTTAATTCGTAGATGATAGTTTGATCTGACTCAACTGCTTCAACATTTACCTCGTCAGGTTTATCGACAAGTAGTTTCACTACTGATTCTATAAATTCTTGCATAATTAATCTCCCTTCAGTCTAATCCTATTTTTTCTTCTTAGGCTTTTTGTCTTTATTTGCTGGTTCCTCATCATCCTTTGGTAATTCTTCTTCAGCAGGTGCTTCCTCTGCTGGTGCTTCCTCCGCAGGTGCTTCCTCCGCAGGTGC
>PASX01000049.1 GCA_002713455.1 Fidelibacterota bacterium | reverse complement strand
CATTCCATTTGATCGAATGAGAACCAGCTGATATGCTATTCATATTAAAGGTTCTTACCTTCTGTCCTAGCATATTATAGATCACCACATTGACATCACTTACTTCAGGAAGATCAAAACGAAGTGTTGTGGTTGGATTGAATGGATTCGGGTAGTTCTCGTGAAGTGCAAAATCAGTTGGTATCTGATCATCTAATGTAGATAGGTATTCATAGCGATTTACATATACAACTCGATCATTACCCGTTACCTTTACAGAGTCAGTACCATCATGCGCATAAACACTAAATCGTACTGTTGCTCCTGATAACATAGGGATTTGCTCAAATGTATTTTCTAAAAATGCCTGGTAGGGAATAAGGACTGTTGTACTAGTTGTATCATATACATCTACTTTTGGATAAGTGCCTGTTCCTGCATAGAGAAGATAATCAATAGTGTCTCCATCAGCTTCATCTTTACTAGTAGTCCATTCAAGCTTATAATTTGTAGCGAGGTTAGTTTTGGTAATATTGATCGTATCTAACGCACCACTTACCCATTCAAAGGCAGTTGGTAAATCATTTACAGATGTTACTGTTACATCAAAGAGAGCTTGACCTTTTGAATTTCCATCCGAAGCATAGACAATTACTGATGCAACGCCATGCCAGTTTAATTTTGGAGTAATAGTAAGCGTATCAGATGAAATTGAAACAGTTAAAGTTGTATCATGGACAGTTGAAAATGTAATAGCATCTCCTTCATAATCAGTAGCACTTACAATAACCGTAATGCTTTCATCTTCTTTTATTATTTTATCTGATAAAGCCGCAACAGCAGGAGTTGCATTTTGAGGTGCACCCCATTTGTTTTCAAATGCTCCCAAATCTGGTTTTGATCCTGATGGGTTTGGTCTTAGATATCCAAGAATGTCTGAAGTAGGTACTTTTATTGTAGTATCATCAATAACATACTCTATTATACCCGAACCTATAGAGTTACTCCAATCTTTTAAATTAAAATTATTATTTAAGTGATCAATAAAGAGTTCATCAATTAGTTTATTAGTAGATACTATAGAGTTTGTATTATTAACTGTAAATGAGGAGCCCCACGTTGCAGCATCTAAACTAGATTTTACTGAATCTGAAATAAGATTATTAATCAAAAATACTCTTGGAGCATTGATGGAACCTCCCTCTTCAATCCAAAAATTTAAAGGACGATAAGAATTTGTTGGTCCATCATATCTACCTTTTCCAATATTTATAATCGAATTTAAAAATACTGTATCCCAATAATTTGTCGATGAACCCTGATCTTGAAAATAAACTTCTATAGAAAACCCCTCTTTATTTCCAGTTATCGTACTATTAATAACTCTGTTGGTAAAAAATTTATCAGATCGACCTGAAAACTGCAAATAACCTGAATTATTTGTAAACAGACAATTTTCAATTGTACTTGTTTGGAAATCTAATAAACCAGTGAATTCTTCAAAAATTGATCTTTTAACCTCTAACCATGGTCCATCGTATGCTCTAAATTTCTCTCCACCTCTTAATGTAAATCCATCAATCGTTATGTGATGTCCTATAATATCAAAATTTCCAATAATTATTGTTGTCCTAGGGTCTTCACCTAGAAGATATAAATTGTTTTTACTATTAGTAGTAATATTCTCATTATATGACCCTGCAGCGACAAAAACAGTATCACCCTCTGAGGCAGCATCAATAGCTGCTTGGATTGTTGAATATTGAGAAGGGACTTTTAACTGATTAGCGTTTATACATGCAAAAAATAGAAAATAAGCAATAATCTTAATCATCAATAAATCCTTTTAATTAATAGGTCTTATATCTTTTTTGAGCTTTCAATAGATAAAGGTCGGCCTTTTCTGTTTTTTCATCTTGAGCAAGCGAAACTATACGCAATGCCTCAAGCAGGGGAATCTCTGTATTATCGTAATTAGAATATAATGCATCCAAAGCTTTAGCAATAAGCTCTACATTATAGCCAGCCTTCTTTGATCTATGCTCATCAATAATTTCATAGAACCGCTCAATATAGTAAGGCTCTACCCAGCTAGGGTCTTGATTGTATTGTTTTTTCACTTCTTGTCTATGATGAAATTTTAGTTTTGCGCCAGAAGCATAGACACCATTAATAAATGCTGTCTTTTCTTTCATCTCTAAAGACTGCCAGTACATTGCTGGTGTACGTTTTTGACCCAAACAAAGTGAAATAATNAAAANAAAAAATATTATACGTTTAATCATGGCTCAATTCATCATATTTGTTAANGATAGGTACTCTTCTNCCCATTCCAAAAGCTTTTGAAGTTACNCGTAANCCAGGAGCAGCTTGTCGTCTTTTATATTCATTGATNCGTATCCTTNTAGATATATCTTCAACTAATTCGGGNTCNGCACCTTCTTTGATNAGCTGAGATGGTGATTTTTGATTNTCAACCANNGCTGTTACAAGAGGACTAACTACATCGTAATCAAATGGATCGACCTGGTTGGGTTTTAATTCAGCTGAAGGTGGCTTATCGATTGAATTTAATGGAATTCTTTCTTTATCAGAATTCTTATTTACCCAACGAGACAAAGCATAGACATCTGTTTTTGATAGGTCGGATATGACAGATAGCCCCCCATTCATATCACCGTATAATGTGCAATAACCCATTGCTAGTTCTGTTTTGTTTCCAGTTGATAGTACAAGCCAATTGAATTTATTAGATAAAGCCATAATAATACTACCTCTAGCTCTTGCTTGGATATTCTCCTCTGCAACTCCTGGCTCTGTTCCATTATAACTAGCTTTAAGAGAATGTTCAAAAGAGTCTACGATTGATTCTATTGAAACAACCTGGTAATCCATCCCTAGGTTCTGCGCTAATTCCTTAGCGTCATCCTTACTATGCTCGCTTGAATACTTTGAAGGCAAGGATACCCCATGGACATTATCGCTTCCCAGTGCATCTACAGCAATACAAGCTGTTAGACTAGAGTCAATACCACCACTTAATCCCAATACAGCTTCAGTATGACCTGTTTTTGTAAAATAATCTTTAACTCCCAAGACAAGAGCGTTATAAATCTTTTCTTCTCTCTGCAGTACATTCAATTCAATGGGCTCTTGATTATCAAGATCTACAATTATTGTATCCTCTACAAATGAATTTCCTTGAGCAAGCAGGTTCCCTTTACCATCATAAACAACTGACTGTCCATCAAAAATAAGCTCATCTTGTGCCCCTACTAGATTACAATACAAAAATGGTATCCCAGTATTATCTACTTTTGTTTTAATAAGATTGCAACGATCTACCAATCGATCAACTCGATAAGGAGAAGCAGATATATTGATGATCAATTCGGCTCCAGCATTTTTTAGCTGACCAGCAAGGTTTCTTGAATAAGTATGGTCCCATAAATCTTCACAGATCTGTAAGCCGATCTTTTTTATTTTAGGACCAATTGCTATTTCAACTGTGACTGGTTGATCTCCAGATTTAAAATATCGGTCCTCATCAAACACATCATAGGTTGGCAATAGAATTTTTTTATAATGATCAATGATTTGACCATTCGCGCAAATATATGAGCAATTATATAGCTGATCATTTTCAACTAACGTACTACCTACTATGATAGGTATCGTAGATTGTTTAGCAATTTCATCTAGAGCAACTGCTGCATTATTAATAAATTTGTTTCGAAGTAATAGGTCTTGAGGTGGATATCCTATCAAAGCTAATTCAGGAAATACGATCAATTCAGCTCCAAGATTGATCGCTTCCTGATATTTTTTTAAGATCAGTTCTTTATTTTGCTTTATTGCACCAACAGTAGGATTGATCTGACAAAGGGCAATTTTCATTTTAAAAAACTATGGTTCAATCCGATACATTGTTCTTGGATATGGAATTGTCTCTCNGATATGNTTCGTTCCACATATCCAACCAACAGTACGTTCTAGNCCTAAACCAAAACCAGAATGTGGTACAGANCCNTACTTTCTAAGATCTAGATACCACTGAAATGGTTCAACNGGGAGNTCATGCTCTTTGATTCGTTTTAATAAGGTATCATGATCATCCTCTCGCTGNCCGCCACCAATAATCTCNCCAAATCCTTCAGGNGCTATCATATCAACNCCGAGAGCNANTTTCNCATTTTCNGNNTCTCTTTTCATATAAAANGCCTTTATTTCAGCAGGCCANCGATGAATCATAACTGGACGATCAAATTGTTCAGAAATAATCGTTTCATCAGTTCCNCCAAANTCAGAACCATAAGTNAAATCTGANCCTTTNTCTTTTAANATTTTTGNCGCTTCATCGTATGTNATTCTAGGAAAAGGNGGAACTACTTTTTCTAATTTTNNTATATCTCTTTCTAATACTTTTAACTCTTCTTTGCAATTTTCCAAACACCACTGCACAACATAACTNACATGCTTTTCTGCCCANTCCATATTTTCATCTAGATCACAATANGCCATTTCAGGCTCGATCATCCAAAATTCAGTNAGATGNCGACGNGTTTTTGATTTTTCCGCNCTAAAAGTAGGACCAAAAACATAAATTTTNCCAAANGCCATNGCNCTAGATTCACCATAAAGCTGTCCACTTTGGGTTANATAAGCTGATCGATCAAAATAATCCAATTCAAATANNGTGCTNGTTCCTTCAACAGANTTNGCTGTTAATATNGGAGAATCCATAAGNGTAAANCCATTATTATCATAAAANTCNCGTGTNGCTTTGACNACTTGGTGACGAACACGAAGAATCGCATTTTGNTTTTTNGATCTAAGCCACAAATGNCGATTGCTCATCAAAAAATCAGTNCCATGCTCTTTNTGTGATATAGGATATTCATCTGCNATTTGATGAACTTCAATTTTNNNTACACCTANCTCNTACCCACCCNCAGAACGTGGNTCTGGNCTAACTGTACCAGTNACTGTAATAGAAGATTCCTGGGTTAAGGTGTTTTCTAAATCNAACACTTCTTTATCTGTTTCAGCTTCCACCACAACACATTGAACCANACCAGTACCATCTCTAAGTATTAAAAACCATATTTTCCCAATAGATCNNGTATTATACACCCANCCATTTAATGAAACTTCTTTACCTTCAAATTCCTTTAATTGTGAAATTGTTGTTGNCATATTATCCATATCTTAATTTAATAATGTATTACAAATTACCACGATGTCATGATTTCGTTCAAAACATCTTCTGCAATTTTTATTACAGCTACTGATGTCGCAAATTCTCGAGGATCACCAAATTCATCATTATCTTCACCATCAAGTAAGCCATCTCCATCATTATCTATACCATCAGTGCTAATATCCCCGGAAAGACCATAAGCACCCCAACCTGAAAAGTTTTTTTCCAAAAGCACTTTGTCATCTCTCACATCATACCATTCAACTTTCATATGAACTGTAAATCTATATTCTGTNACTGCTTCCTCTTTTGTAAANGTATATGGAGCATNAGATATACGAGTAATCGTACCTCGCAGAATTGAAGTTGCCTGATCNTCATCAGTGACTCGTAAAATATTTTCTTCATTAAANTTNTTNAATANATTTTCNGTAACTGATTCACTCATTCCAAANTCNGCNGTTTGATTTTCAACAATTGGAATAGCNATNGANTTGATATGNGCAGGAATACTTCCAGCTAANGAATAAAANATACATCCNTGAAAAAAAATAATTATTATNAATNGANNNANTNTTCGTTTCATCNTGTATTTTTNATTTTCCTNTCNAGNCCATATTGATCNATNTTNCGATATAAAGTTCTTTCACTCATTCCNAGCGACTTTGCAGACGCACGACGATTATTGTTAAAGAATTTTAACGTTCTTTCAATAGCTTCCCTTTCCAAATCTTCAATGGTCATATCTCCAATCGAACTATTTTTAATAAAATGTTCAGAATCTTCACTAATATGGAGANTTGGTGAAACCTCGCCNGATCCTTGANTAACAAGAGAGACTCCAATATTGCTTTGGGTAGGTGNATCTTGCGATGCTAGTTGTTTTAAAAATTCCACATCTTGTCTAAGAAGGAACAGTTGTCTCAAAATCAAATCTCTCTCAGCTGAGTNGGTCGATTGAGACATAACTACCGGAAGAGCAGGATTATTACTGGGACTGCTAGTATTTAATCCTAATTGGCGTTCAATCATTTCTACTGTTATCCGTTCCCCCTTCTCTAAAACAATTATACTCTCAACAAAGTTTTTTAATTCTCTAACNTTCCCTTCCCAAGCATGCATTTTCAATGATCGGATTGCCTCTGGCATAAATCCTCTATAAATCATATCATTTGTTCGNGTAAACTCAAGNGCAAAACGTTCTACTAGTAAGCTAATATCTTCTAATCGTTCTGAAAGCGCAGGTGAATTAATCGTTACAGTTTTCAAGCGATAAAATAAATCTTGACGAAAAAGCCCTTTTGAAACTAAATCAGCTAAATCTTTATTTGTGGCAGCGACAACTCTAACATCAGTTTTCCTTGTTTTAGAATCTCCTACAGGCATGAACTCACCGCTTTCCAATACCCTAAGTAATTTCACCTGAGTTTCTAAAGGAGTTTCGCCTATTTCATCAAGAAAAATTGTACCTTTATTCGCAGTTTCAAAATAACCTTTCCGATCATTTCTTGCATCAGTATAAGCACCTTTTTTATGTCCAAACAATTCACTTTCAATTATACCTTCAGGAATAGCGCCACAGTTTACGGTAACCAACGGCTCATGAGACCTTTTACTTGTCTGATGAACTGCTTTAGCTATCATCTCTTTTCCTGTGCCCGAATCTCCAGTAATCAAAACTGAAATATCTACTGGCGCCACTTGAGAAACCATTTCAAGAACTTGTTGAATCGCATCGGAGCGACCAACTATACCGGATTTTTTTTGAATTGATTCAATACTCATTATTCCTCTTCAAAATACTCTTTCTATTTCTTTTTTCATTTTATCAATCTCATCTCTTAAATGGGCTGCTCTCTCAAAATCTAAATTATCAGCAGCTTCAAGCATTTCTTGGGTCATCATATCTATAGCCAAGCGCTTATCCATTTTACTAAAGTCATCTCCTTTTCGACTTACATAAGGGTCTGAAGACAAGTCTTCTTTAATAGAATCAGCTACTGCTGTNGANCCCANTATATCATCTGTAGATTTAAAAACGCTTTGCGGTTGAATTTTAAACTTTTTATTATATGCTTCTTGAATTTTCCGTCTTCTTCCAGATTCTTTAATTAGATAATCCATTGCTTCAGAAACTCGATCTGCGTACAGTATAACTTGTCCATTTAAATGACGTGCAGCGCGACCAGCAACCTGCATCANTGAACTTTTAGACCTTAGGAAGCCTTCTTTATCTGCATCAATAACTGCCACTAAAGAAACCTCAGGAAGATCTAGACCTTCTCTAAGTAGATTTATACCAACTAAAACATCAAATTCTCCTAATCTTAAATCCCTAAGTATCTGTACTCTCTCTAAGGTATCAATTTCGCTATGAAGATATCTTACTCGCAAATTAACTCCNCGTAAATATTCACTTAGATCCTCAGCCATCCGTTTAGTTAATGTTGTAATTAAGACGCGTTGATTTTTTTCTACTCTTGATCGAATTTCTCCAATCAGGTCATCTACTTGGCCATGGCTAGGTCTAACTTCAACCAGAGGATCAAGTAAGCCAGTCGGTCGTATCATCTGCTCAACGACAATTCCCTTTGCCATTTCGAGCTCTCTATCAGCAGGAGTGGCAGAAACATAAATAACTTGATTCTGTTTCGCATGAAACTCTTCTATCTTCATAGGTCTATTATCTAAGGCGCTAGGCAAACGAAAGCCATGTTCGACCAATACTTCTTTTCTAGCGCGATCTCCATTATACATTGCTTGGATTTGAGGCAAAGAAACATGAGATTCATCAATTATCGTCATAAAATTATCTGGGAAAAAATCAATTAGAGTATAAGGTCTTTCTCCAGGCTTCCTACCTGAAAAGTAGCGAGAATAATTTTCGATGCCTGAACAATACCCAACTTCCATCATCATTTCTAAGTCAAAATTAGTTCGCTGTTCGAGTCTTTGTGCNTCTAAAAGTTTATCTCTAGAACGTAATTCTTCAAGTCGATGAATTAATTCAAGNCGAATTTCACTTGTTATACGATTGACTGTTTTTTGGTCAGTAACGAAATGTTTTCCAGGATAAATAAAGTCAGAATCCATATCCTTCAAAATTTCTCCTGTCAATGGTTGAAAACGAGTAATTCGATCAATTTCTGAACCGAACAACTCAATCCTAACTCCAACATCTTCGTAAGCCAAATAAATTTCAATCACATCCCCCCTTACTCGAAAAGAACTTCTNTCAAAAACAGTATCATTTCTAACGTAATGNATATTGACTAATTTTTTTAAAAAATCCTTTCTATTAAGCTGCACTCCTCTTTTTAATTCAATCACTTTATCTCTATATTCATCAGGTGAGCCTATTCCATAAATACATGAAACAGAGCTGACTACAATCACATCCTTTCGACTTAATAANGAACTTGTAGCTTTAAGTCGTAAAATATCAATTTCTTCATTAACTGACATATCTTTTTCTATAAAAGTATCTGTAATAGGTAGATATGCTTCAGGCTGGTAATAGTCATAGTAACTAATAAAATATTCAACGGCATTATTTGGAAAAAGCTGTTTGAACTCACCATATAATTGAGCTGCTAAAGTTTTATTATGTGAAATAATAAGTGTGGGCCTTTGAACTTTTTGAATGACATTTGCCATTGTAAATGTTTTTCCCGAGCCAGTTATACCTAACAAAATCTGATGTTTTTGATTTTGACTTAACCCTTTCACTAAACCATCGATTGCCTGAGGCTGATCACCTTCTGGGTTAAATGATGAATTTATTTTAAAATCTGTCATATCGGCAAATTTACGACGGCTAATTGATGCGATACAATGGCAGAGATTATTTTTTTGATTTATAATTTTGCCTATAAAACGTAAATTGTCATTTAGTATGAAAACATTATTTTTTGCAAAACATATTTATATCTTAAAAAATATGTTTATAATTCTTTCACTCTTATTTATAAGCTGTGATAATGAGCCTGATTCTGACCTTATCAAATGGCAGAAAAATTGGAATACTTGGAATAACAATAATTTATCTGATTATTCATTTAACTTTAAAGCTAGTTGCTTTTGTATTGATGAGTGGGTTAGTGAAGTAAAAGTAACTGTTAGTAGCGGCAATATTTCAAATGTAGTTTTAACTAAAAATAATTCATCCCCAACAAAACTTAAGCCTGAGCAATGGCTTACCATAGATCAACTTTTTGATTATGCAAAAAATGCACTTGAGGATGCGTATAAATATGATATNAAATATGACACCTCTTTTGGTTANCCAAAAGAGATATCTATTGACTGGAGCAAAGATACAGCTGATGATGAAGTGATATATTATACAGAAAACTTAATNGGATTGAAATAATGACAAATGAATTGATACTTAAAAAGTTTGAGCAGCCAGATGAANTAACAAATTTTGATAAAGGAAAATTTGAAATAATTAACTTAGGTGGAGTAACAATTGGAAGAGGAATATATGANCCTGGATTGAAATGGTCAGAGCATGTTAACCCATTGGAAAATACCAAATATTGTAAAGTAGAACATGTTTGCATGGTATTGTCAGGCGCAGGAACTGTAGTTTTTGAAGATGGCAATGAAACAAATGTTTTCACTGGAGATCTTTTCTACTGCCCTCCAAAACCACATGATTTTTGGGTAATAGGGAATGAAACATATGTATCCTTGCATTTTCTTGGAGCTAACAAATATGCAAAATAGAAATAAAGGCTAGAACTATGAGAAAATATATGTTGTCATTTTTTTTATTTACTATAGTTTTTTCTCAAAATATTGGATCCAAAAAAGCAGTTAATTNNNTATTAGACAANCTNCATCTTTATGCATCNCAAGCCAGNGGTNAAAAATATATAGATCTTTTTTCNGANGATGCTGTTTTCTTTGGAACAGACATNAGCGAAAGGTGGNCAAAANATGATTTTCNANCNTATGCAATGTCACGATTTAAAACTGGAACAGGTTGGACATATTATATGAAAGAAAGAAATATTTATTTTTCAGANGATNNNAAAACNGCTTGGTTCGATGAAATNTTAATTAATAAAAANTATGGTNATTTTAGAGGAACTGGGGCACTTAAAATAGTTAATAATTCATGGAAAATCACTCAATACAATCTTCTTCTTCCAATACCTAATGATCTTTTGAAAAAATATTCAAAAGAAATCAAAGAATACTATAAAAAAAATTAATACAAACCTTTAAAAAATGAAGAGAGTTTATTTATTTATTTGTTTATTTATTATTAATTGCTCTGATAATAATAATAAAGTAAATAGACCAAATATAATTGTAATTATGGCTGATGATCTTGGCTATGGAGACGTTGGTGCATATGGTGCAGAATCAGAAAATGTTAAAACACCTAATATTGATAAGCTTGCTAAAGGTGGTATAAAATTTACCAGCGGTTACTCTTCTGCTTCTACTTGTACACCTACTCGCTATTCATTTCTTACTGGAACATACGCATTTCGCAAAAAAAATACTGGAATTGCACCACCAAATGGTCCAGCAATTATAAAATCTGGAACAGAAACTATCGCGTCGATGCTCAAGCAGGCAGGATATAGNACAGCTGTNATAGGTAAATGGCATTTAGGTTTAGGCGGTCCAAGTGGACCTGATTGGAATGGTAAATTAGAGCCTGGNCCAAGAGAGATTGGCTTTGATTATAGNTTTCTTCTCCCTACGACAAATGACCGAGTACCTCAAGTTTATGTTGAGAATCATAATGTCAAAGACTTGGATTTAAATGACCCTCTTTGGGTTGGAGATAAAAAACCAAATGAGAGTCATCCAACGGGTATTTCACATCGGAATACATTAAGAATGAACTGGAATGATGGACATAACAATACAATTCACAATGGAATAGGAAGAATTGGTTTTTATACAGGTGGAAATTCTGCGCGATTTAGAGATGAAGATCTTGCTGATGAATGGGAAATCAGAGCTAAAAANTGGATAGAAGAGAANAAAGATAATCCATTTTTTCTTTTCTTTTCATCTCACGANATTCACGTACCAAGAATGCCNCACGANCGCTTTCAAGGTAAATCTGGAATGAGTTATCGNGGAGATGCAATTGANCAACTTGATTGGAATGTAGGAAANATTATAAATACTNTAGAACGTCTANACNTAATTGANAATACCTTAATTATTTTTTGTTCAGATAATGGCCCAGTTTTAGATGATGGTTACGATGATTTTGCAAATGAAAGTTTGGGCGATCATAAGCCTGCTGGACCATATTCAGGAGGTAAATATACTATTCGAGAAGGTGGTACGCGTACTCCGTTTATATCATATTGGAAAGGGAAAATACAACCGAATATTTCTGATTTAATGATTTCTACAATTGATTTGATGGCAAGCTTTTCTTCTCTTGTTGGAATTGAATTAGCTCAGGATGGAGCCCTTGACAGTTTTAATGTTTTAGATGCAATATTAGGAAATCCAGATGCTAAAGGCAGAGAATATATAGTTTCACAGGACAATGGTAAACGTGGGAATTATGGTCTAAGAGTTGGGAGCTGGAAGCTACAGCGTCATGATTCAAAAATAATGTATAATGGAGATTTGTCGATGCGGACTTGGCCTGTTCCTAAGTATACTTTGTACGATTTATCAATCGATATTGAAGAAAAAAATGATTTATCTAAACAAAATAAAGATATTTTTGAAAAATTAAAAAACAAACTTGATACAATTATAAATAACGGAAGAACCAGAGACTAGACTGGTGCCCCAATTAACTCGAACTCATTAGAAGAGTCAATTTTCACATTAACAAACTCACCTTTTTGAATTCGGCTTTTTATATGGACAATATTGTCTATTTCTGGAGAGTCATATTCAGTTCGAGCAACTGAGACAGTATCGCCACATTCATCTACTAAAACCTTATATGTTTTACCAACCATTCTTTCATTCTTTTCAGCACTGATATTTGCCTGCAAATCCATAATGATTGATTTTCTTTCATTTTTTAATTCACTTGGGAGACTATCATCCAACTTTTCAGCTAATGTTCCCTCCTCTTCAGAGTAAGTAAACACTCCTAATCTATCAAATTTGATTTCATTTACAAAGTCATATAGCTCTTTAAAATCATTTTCGCTCTCATTTGGATAACCTACAATCAAAGTAGTTCTAATACGAATATTTGGAATCATTTTCCGCAGATCACTGATCTTATTACGTATTCCATTTTGCCCTAGACCTCTTCTCATTGATTTTAAAATTTTATCTGAGCCATGTTGGATTGGCATATCTAAATAATTACAAAAATTTTTACTATCTGCAAGTGCATTAATAATTTTCTTAGAAAGATGCGCAGGATGTGCATAATGAAGCCTAATCCATTCAAAGCCTAGAGAGTCTAATGATGGAATCAAATCATTTAAATAAACCTTTGGTTTCAAATCCCATCCATAACTGGTTGAGTCTTGAGCAATAACCAATAATTCTTTAACTCCATTTTCTACAAGTTTTTCCGCTTCCCATAATATCGAATCAATAGAGCGACTTTTTTGCAGACCTCTCATAAGCGGAATGCTGCAAAAAGAACAACCATTGTCACAACCTTCAGCTATTTTTATATATGCGTAATGATTTGGAGTCATTAATGAACGAAAATAGAGAGGATCTTGTTTGGCATAATCTTTTCCAGTAATAAAAGAAATGATTTGCTTATGATCATTACTTCCGAAAAACTTATCAACTTCCGGAATTTCTTTTGAGAGCTGATCCGGATATCTTTCTGAAAGGCAGCCCATAACAACCACTTGTTTTAAACTACCAGTTTTTTTTAGCTCACAAGCTTGCAGGATTGTTTCAATTGATTCTTGTCTAGCAATATCTAGAAAACCACAAGTATTAATTAATATCGTATCTGCTTCTTTAGGCTCTTTTGTGAAAATAAAATTTTCATTTTTTAGACCTCCTAATAGCAATTCAGAATCAACTAGTGCCTTTGCACAACCTAGACTAATAAAGTTTAGTTTTTTAAATGACTGACCCAATTATTTATTTACCCCCATTAAACTTTTAACATACTCCGAAGAGTCAAAGGTAACCAAATCACCAACATCTTCACCTAAACCTAAAAAACTAACTGGAATATTTAAGTTTTTATATAAGGGAAAAACTATACCACCTTTAGCTGTTCCATCCATTTTAGTTAAAACAGCACTATTGATCACAATAGTTTTTAAAAATTCTTCAACCTGAATTAATGAGTTTTGCCCAAAAGATGCATCTAAAGTCATTAAGGAAGAAACTTTATATTCAGGAAATTTATTTTTTGCCAAATAATACATTTTCCCTAACTCTTGCATTAAGTTTTTATAAGTATGTAATCTTCCCGCNGTATCTACGATGACAATTTCAACTTTACTTGATTTTGCAGCATTTAATCCATCAAATAGCACAGAAGATGGCTGTTTAGATTTATCATTATAAATGATATTAACATCTATTCGATTGGACCACAATTTTAATTGGTCAATTGCTGCAGCCCGATACGTGTCAGCAGCTATCATTAACACTTCTTTATTTTGATCTTTGTAGAATTTAGCTAGCTTCGCAGCGGTCGTTGTCTTGCCAGTTCCATTTACGCCAACCACCATTATAGTTGTTGGCTTATTTAATATAGTTAAATCTTTATCAACTGTAGGTAAAATACTANTTAGGTATTCTTGTACCTTTGNNAAAAAATCTTCATCTTTATTATTTTTTGCTACATTTAATATTAATTCTACTNTTTCAAAACCCATATCTGCTGATAATAATAATTGTTCTAATTCATCTATAGANTCAGATGAAACCTTATTTTTACTTAATATCTTAAATGCTTTGGAAATTTTTTCCCTAGTTTGACTAAGAGCTTGAAAAATTTTTCCCATTGAGGTGCTTATTTTAATTCTTTATAAGAGTTAAAAAATGTTTTTATATAATATAACCAACTAATAAATAAGAGAACCGTTGCAATATAAATTGTTACATCTTGCATCCATGGAAATGCTTCCCAAGGCCAAATGTGTACAAATACGGCTAATGTAGTAATACCAGCCCCCCATTTTCCCCACCAGTTAGAACTCAATATAAAATGGCCATTGTTTAAAAAGTATATTGCAGAAATTGCTATAAAAACATATCGAATTAAATAAAATAAAAAAAACCACCCTGGGAACCTTCCTACTAAAGTTAAATAAGCAACTACTGAAAATATACATACAAAATCAGCGATTGGATCAATCCATTTACCAAAGTGAGTCACTTCACGTGCTTTTCTCGCAACCCAACCATCTAATGCGTCAGATAAAGTTGCTAATAATATCAATAAAAATGTAAAAGTTCCAAGGCTCGGGTCACGTAAAGTATAAATAATGGGAACAGCTAAAAGAGCTCTTCCTAGGCTAATTATATTAGCCAGGGTTAATATTTTGGTTGGATCTGTAATTACTAACTTATTAGGCATTTACTAAAACCTTTTCATTCTGATATACAGTCTTTTTGTCCAAATCATAAACATGATCACAGTGAGAATCAATGAATGAAATATCATGGGAAATTAAAATTAAATGTTTTTGAGACATTATCTCTTTTAAATATTTACTTAATTGTTTTTTTTGTTCAAATCCCATGCCAAAAGTTGGCTCATCTAAGATTAATAAATCATAATTGCAATGAGATAAAATTATGATCAATGCCAATCTAAGAGTAGGCCATGGTATATTTATTGATAATTGATTTTTTACTATATCCCAATTAATCTGGTAAGTGTTTAAACGATTAATGCATTTTTTTTCTAAATGAGAATTTAGTTTTTCATGTTGTATTAGTTGGTTGAAAAAATTATTAAGAGTATCTGATCCTAGCATTCTCTCTGGAAATTGATTTAGCATTGCTACAGTTGGTAATAACTTATTAATTGACAAATCAATTGAACCATTTTTAATTTTTGATATCCCAGCAATTAATTGAGCAAGAGTAGTTTTTCCTTTTCCGTTTTTTCCAACTAATCCTAATGACCTAGCATTAGATATATAAAAGGATAAATCATTAATTAAAGGTTTATTAGAATCATCAAATTGGAATGATATATTATNTAANTTTAAATCTAAACTCCCTTTTGNATGATTATAATTATACAAATAATTATTTATTTTATAGGAAGAAATTTCTTTGAATTCAGACAATGAAAGTATCCAGCTTGAATTACTAAATTTTAAATCATTATAATCTGATGTAAACCATATTACNACAGAATTATTGGAAACTTCTTTTTTAATCCAACTAATCCAAAATTCTTTTGAATCTTTATACAAATATGATAATGCATCATCAATTAATAATAATCTNGGATTTACACTTAATGCGGTTACTATATTTAATATTTCCATTTCACCGCCACTAAGNGATGAAGGATGNCGATTCCAATTATCAANAAAAGGTAAATTTAATTTTAATTGNTCCAACTTTTTTTGAAGCACTTCAGAGTCANTTGTTTGACATTCAAAAGCAAAAGATAACTCAGATTCTAAAGTGTTNGAAAGAATTTGTGTTTCAGGATTTTGAAAAATTATCTGCAATGACTTTGGTATTATCCTATTAGTTATTGTAAAATTTGAAAAATGATTACTTTCTAAATTAGCTAAATCTTGAACAAAATGTGATTTGCCACTTCCACTTTCCCCATATACAACATAAAAACCTGGTTTTAATTGTATAGTTTTTGAATTTTGAAATTTATCAAATTTTATTGAAAATGAAATATTATCAGTCATGAATTATATTTCTTACAACTCTTGTTGCTGATCCTAAATTATTNTGAATCACATCCGTTGCTGCATAACTAGTTTTCATAAATAAATTTCTATCTATTAAAAGTTNATTGANTCCATTTGTTAAATCACTTCCGCTATTAATAGTAAATCCACCATTAACATTTATAAGTTCCTCAGCTTCAGGAGAATTATGATATTTAGGTCCAAAAAAGATTGGTAATCTTGCTATAGCTGGTTCCATAACGTTGTGAACTCCTGTGGAAAATCCACCGCCAATATATGCTATTTGGGCATACCAATATAATCGTGATAATTTTCCTATAGAGTCTACTAAGATCACTTTTGAATTAATTTTATCAGGGTTTTTTTCACCAAGGAGCTTGATAGAAAATGAAAATGATTCAAAAAAAGATTTAATTCTTTTTATAGATTGTTCATTAGGTTCATGGGGTGCCCAAATGATAGAAAAATCTTTTATATTTTTCATTAAATTAACAATTGATTCTAAAATCACCTCTTCGTCTTCAATATGCGAGCTACCTACTAGTAATTTTTTTGGGCGTAATAAAACTGATTTTGTTCTATTCTTAGTAAACGAATTCGCTTTTTGTTTAACTTGATCATATCTTGGATTCCCAAGCACTCTTAAAATAGCTTTCTCATTTGGATATAGTATTTTTTTAAGCTGTAAATAATCTTTTTCTGTAATTATGTATATAGCAGAAAAATGGTCATATACATATTTATAAAAACTCCTTATCAAAATATTTAGCTTAGAAGTTTTATTTGAAAATCTTGCTGCAAAAATTGTAGTATGAATTTGTTCTGAATTTGCCAACCAAACTAAATTAGGCCAAATATCATACGCTGCAATAATAAGTTTTCTAGGCTTTACCAACTTAAGGCATTTTTTTATCACCCAATAAAAATCTATTGGTAAATAAATTTTACAATCAATTAATTCGTCGTCAATATTATTATATCCTGATGGTGAAAAAACACTTAATACGATTAAAGCATGAGGCTCAATTTCTTTAAGTCCAGAAATAACAGGCTTAGTTTGTTCGTATTCACCAAGAGAAGCAACATGAAACCAATAAATAAACTTACTTGGCCCAACTTCATTAACAAAATTTTTAAGAATATTGTAGGATTGAAATCTACCAATTAAACCTAATCTAATTTTTTTATTAAAAATTGAAAATATTATTCCTACAATAGCCAGTACAGGCAAGAAGATAAAATTATAAAGTATTTTCCAAATCATTATAAATTCAACTTACTAACTGCATGCATAATCATATCAGGTTTTATTCCTGACATACAATATTGCTCTCTACGATAACATGGTACACTTCCATTCTGAGAGCATGGTCTACACCATAATGTTTTATTCTCAATGACAGAAGAATTTTTTAAAAATATTCCAGCACCAGTCTCTCTAGATGTTGGTCCCAATATTGTTATTGCAGAAACCCCCAATGACTCTCCGGCATGCAAGAAACCTGTATCATTACCTAAAACAAAATCAGCTTGACTCACAATTGCCAAAGATTCTCGCAGGTTAGTTTTACCTTTAATATTCACTACATTCGTATGAGTTTTAGAATAAATTTGATCACATATTCTATCTCTTTTTCCGCCAATTATTACTGCTGACAAACTATATTTTTTATTAATTCGATCAATAACCTCAGAATAGTGATTAGCTAACCATCTTTTTTGGCTCCAAGCAGCACCTGGAGTAACAACATAATAATTTCCCTCCACATTATAATTTTTAAGATAAGTTAAACCATTATATTTTTCTGAATCAGATATATTTAAATGAGTTTTAGCCATCTTATATCCTAAAGGAAAGAGATCTTTCAAAGGGTCATGAAGCCATGTTTTTACAGAAAAATTTTTAGAAAATAAATTTAGATGAAACATAAATAAATTAAATCTTTTCCACCTAGGCTTAGGCAACCTTAATTTTTTAATTCTGCGAATAGAGCTTAAGATTATCTTAGATCTTGTAGAATTATGTAAATCGATGACTAAATCATAGTCAAGTTTATTAATATTTAATCCAATCTTTTTTAATTTTAAATACCCATCTTTTATATCAACAGAATGAATATTATTTATTTTTTTATGATCTTTTAATAAAGGAGCAAATTTCGATAAAGTCATAAAATCAATTATTGCATCAGGAAAATAAAATTTCAATGTTCCAACTACAGATGTAGTTTGTACTATATCTCCAATTGAACTAAATCTTAAAATTAAGATTGAACGAAATTTTGTTTTCACTAACTAGCCGGTTCTATGCGAGTTAAATGCAATAAGATCCACCATAGATTGCTTGTAAGGTGAGTTAGGATATGGTGAAATTGCATCTAAAGCTTGCTCATTAAATTCAACAATTTTTTCCTTAGCGTAATTAAACCCACCGACTCTATCTACAATTTCTTTAATATTATTTAAATCAAAACTTGTTTTTTTCTTTGACGCTAGAATTTTTTTTAACCTATTAGACTCTACCTTAGTTACTTTTTTGAAAGCATGAATTAAAGGAAGTGTAACCATATTTCTTTTTATATCTGCACCCATGTCTTTTCCCATTTGACTTTCATTACCTAAAATATCAAATAAATCATCTTTAATCTGGAAAGCCATTCCAAGCTTAGTGCCATAACTAAGCATAGCCTTCCTATCTTTAGTTTTTCCAGTCGAAGTTATTGCGCCCAATTCACAACTTGTTGATATTAATGAAGCTGTTTTCTTATATATCATATCAAAATATGTTTCTTCATTCATTGATTTCGTGAGTGTTTTCTCAATTTGAAGAATCTCTCCAGAAGCAAGTTTTTCAGCGGTTGAAGCAATTAATTCTAATGCAGAAAAATCTTTTAGTCCAATCATATTAATCAACGTTTTACTGAAAATAAAATCACCCATAAGTACTGCAACTTTATTTTTCCACATTCTATTAATTGAAGGAAATCCTCTGCGCTTATTTGCATCATCTACAACATCATCATGAATTAATGTTGCAACATGTAATAATTCAATCATTGCTGCTGCTCTATAACTATTAACTGTGGGTTGTCCACATAGCCTAGAGGAAAGTATAGTAAGAATTGGTCTTATATGTTTACCTTTATGACGAATGATATATTTACCAACCATATTTATCATTCGAACTTCAGAATGAAGTGCATTACGAAACTCTTGTTCAAAAAGCTTAATATCGTCGAAGATTGGCTCAGTAATATATTTTAATTTTTTTTTATCAGAATTCATTAGATGAAATTACTCACTCTTCTTTCTATTAACCAACCAACTCACACCAATACTTATTTCGTATAAAAGCATCAGTGGAATAGACATCAATACTAAACTAATTGGATCTGGTGGAGTTATAAAGGCGCTTAAAACTAATATAATTACAAGCGCATGCCTTCTATAATGTCCCATGAATGCGGGTGTCAATAGGCCTATTAGTGAAAGAATAAAAACTAATACTGGTAATTCAAAAATCAAGCCACTTCCAATCATTAACCAAGTAATAAAGCTAAAATAGTAGTTTATTGAAAAATTATTATCAATCATATCCATACCGATAGAAGTAAAAAATTCTAATGAAAATGGAATAATAACAATATATGCAAAACTTAATCCCACTAAAAAAGATAGATAAGTGAAAAAAATTAATGGAGCAACATATTGTCGTTCATTGAGATACAAACCCGGTGCAATAAATTTCCACAATTGATACGTTAAAACAGGTATTGCAGTTATAAATCCTCCAATAAGTGCAATGCCCCATTTGATCATAAACATTCCTTGAACTTTAAGCACTTGAAGTTCCATTGGGGTGGACAAGTTCCGAGATGGCCTAATCAAAAATTCGATTATCGTATCAATAAAATAAAATGTTATAATTGCACCTAATAATATTGAAATCAAAGACTTAAGAAGTCGCCAACGTAATTCTTCTAAATGATCTAAAAATGGCATTGATTTTTGCTCAGAATTCAAACTATTCGCTCAAGATATCTTTTGCTAATTTGTATGGAGAAATTTTTAGAGACTTTATATTTTTTATTTTATCATCCAAAAGATTTAACTTTTCCTTACTCCAAAAATCTTTAATTAAATTATTTTTTATTATGCCTAAAACTCTATTCCTTTGACGATCTAATCGTTTTTTATTATACAATCCTTCATCTTTAAGAATATTAATATGATCTTTCATTCCACAATAAAGTTTATCAATACCTTCATTTATATTTGCAGAAGTACTAAAAACTGGTGGAGTTAATTTATTTTCAGAAATAAAAGTATGTAGCATCATTTTTAATGATTGATAGATTCTATCGGCACCATCTCTATCAGATTTATTTACAACAAAAATATCAGCAACTTCAATTAAACCGGCTTTCATTAATTGAATTTCATCTCCTGCCTCTGGGACAAGAACAACTATTGTAAGATCCACGGCCTTACTAACATCGTACTCACCTTGACCAACACCAACAGTTTCATAAATAATAACATGTTTTTTGCTCGCTGCTAGTATATCGCCAACATATTGTGCTTTAGTTGCTAACCCTCCTCTGCTATTTTTAGAACCCAAACTCCGAATATACACATCATCATTCCAAACATAATTATTCATTCTCACTCGATCACCAAGGAGTGCTCCCCCAGTGAAGGGACTCGTAGGATCAACAGCAACTACTCCAACACTTTTTTTATCATTAATTAATTGCTTGATTAGCTGATCTGTAAGTGTACTTTTCCCACAGCCTGGAGGTCCTGTTATACCGATCCTTAAGGCATCTTTACCATAATCATAAATTTTTTCTAAAAAAGAATTCGATATTTTATCATCATTTTCAATATGAGTAATAGCTTTGGAAACTGTAAGATGGTCATTTGATCTTATTAGATCAAGTGTATTTGAATTCATAAATTTATAAAACTAAAAATTAAGAAAATGTTTGACGAAACAAATCGAATTTATATATGGTTAGATTCCTTCCATCGCGTTTGAGAAGATTTTTTGTTTCTAGCAGCTTTAAGGTTCTCGAAACAGTTTCTCTTGAAGTACCAGCCATATTTGCAATATCTTGCTGATAAGGTAAATTTTTAACATTAACATCACCTTGCTTTATTGTACCCAACTCTTCAGCTAAGCGTATTAATGTTATACCTATACGCTGTTCTGAATCACTTAATGATAAACTTTCAATATGTTGGTCACTTTTCCTTAAACGAACTGCCAGCTCTTCGAGTAATGCAATAGCAATTTTTGGATATTTCTGTAGACAATCAAGAAAATCACTTCTAGACAATGTGACTACTTCAGATTGCTCATTGGCAACTATATTTGCGGATCTTCCTTCGCCATCTAACAATGACATTTCACCAAAAAAATCACTTTCACCTAGTATTGCCAAGATTACTTCCCTTCCATCATCGCTTAAGCGTGTCACTTTTACAACACCACTTATAATAATAAAAAAAGTTTCTCCTTGACTCTGCTCTAGAAGAATCATTTTCCCTTTTTCATATAACCGTGAAATCATTTTTTCAGAAATCTTTTTTAAATCAGAATCTGATAAATCAGAAAAAATAGGGACTTTTCGAAGATGTTCAACTTTGCTCATAGCTGAAACTACTAAAACTCAAGGCACAGATGAAATGAGGAAAATTAACTAATTTTATACTAATGTATTGTGACAATAATCACAATTTTTGTTTGACAAACTTTTTTTATATTTTGATTTATTCTTTTGGTGTATTGGTATTAAATGAAATAATTTTGCGACTTTATTACGAATCATTAATTAAGGATTTTGATGGATAGACATCCGCAACAAATAAAACGTGAGAGACAAGATAAAAAAAAACATTTATTAAATGTCGCTAGAGCTTCTGATATGAAAACAATCATTAAAAATACTTTGGAAGAAAATGATATATCTAAAGCTAAAGTTCTTTATAAAAAAGCTGTAAGTACAATCGATAAAATGGTGAATAAAGGTCATTTGAAAAAGAATACTGCAGCGAGAAGAAAGTCTCGGCTCACTCGTCATATTAATTCTTTATCTAGTTAATACTATATATTCAGCTATCTGAGACCTGGTAATTAGGTGCTTCTTTTGTAATCTTCACTTCATGAGGATGACTTTCTTTAGCTCCTGCTGTTGTAATCTCAACAAATTCTGCTTTATCATGAAAAGTTTTTATATTTTTTGCTCCACAATAGCCCATTGAGGAACGCAATCCTCCCATAAGTTGGTGGATTGTCATTTGAACTGATCCTCTATATGGAACCATTCCTTCAATACCTTCAGGTACTAATTTTGTCGATTCTAAATCATCTTGAAAATATCTATCTCCACTACCTTTTTTCATTGCACCTAATGAGCCCATCCCCCTATAAGATTTGTATTGACGACCTTCATAAAGAATAAATTCACCTGGACTCTCATCCATACCTGCAAAAATACTTCCCAACATAACTGATTCTGCTCCAGCTGCAATCGCTTTAGCAAGATCCCCACTATAACGTATTCCTCCATCTGCAATTATTGGAATGTCATGTTTTTGAGCTTCATCAACACAATTCATCACACCAGATAATTGTGGCATTCCTACACCTGCAACCACTCTTGTAGTACAACTTGCGCCAGCTCCAATACCGACTTTAACACAATCAACCCCTGCGTTAATAAGCGCTTTTGTCCCTTCTGAGGTAGCTACATTTCCTGCTATAATTTGTAAATCTCCAACAGCTTTTTTTATACTTTTTACTGACTCTATGACTCCTGAAGAATGTCCATGGGCAGTATCAATAACAATAACGTCTACATCAGCATCTAAAAGTGCTTTAGCCCTATCAATTGAATCGTTATTTACACCAATAGCAGCTCCAACACGTAAGCGTCCATTACTATCTTTACAAGCATTTGGAAAATCTTCTTTTTTCTGAATATCTTTAACTGTAATTAATCCAGCAAGATTACCTTTATTATTAACTACAAGTAGTTTTTCAATTCGATGGTGTTGTAAAACTTTCTTCGCGTCTTCTAATGTAGTGCCTTCTGAAACTGTAACTAAATTTTTTGATGTCATTCTATCTTTCACTGAAAGATTTCCATCTGCTTCAAATCGGATGTCTCTATTAGTAATTATACCTACTAATTTTCCTTTTTCAACAACAGGCAAACCACTAATATGATAATTCTCCATAACTTTTTTGGCATCATTGATGGATTTTTCTGATGAAAGAGTTATAGGATTTGCGATCATTCCACTTTCTGATCTTTTAACGCGATCAACCATAATCGCCTGTTCATCAATTGATAAATTTTTGTGGATAATTCCAATACCCCCCTGCCGTGCTAATGATACAGCCATCTCATTTTCAGTTACCGTATCCATGGCAGCTGATAAAAGTGGAATATTCATCGATATTTTACGAGTTAAGCGAGTTTTTAAATTGACATCTTTAGGAACTACATCAGATGCCTGAGGAACAAGAAGAACGTCATCAAATGTAAGGGCTTTATCAAAAGGTGGTCTATTTTTCATAATTTTATACCAAGTTGATTGCTTGCTTTGCTTTCTGAATAATCTTTCCAGAAATAATTAATTTGTTTAAAGATAGAATATCTGGTGTAAGTATGTGGTCATTTGTTGACAGCAACTTTTCTCTTTTTAATAATGCTATAATAGGCTTTAGCCCATTACCAGATGAAAGTTTTTTATGAAATCTATGATTAATATTACTAGCAACTAGTATCTCAATGGCTATAATAGTTTGAACATTTT
>PASX01000048.1 GCA_002713455.1 Fidelibacterota bacterium | reverse complement strand
CATCAATAATATTAAAGAAACATTCAAGCATAGTATTACTGAGATATTATCAGAAACATTAGAGCATGAAAAAACTGCGATTAAGCATTACTATGAATTATTAGATCTAGTAGATGAGAAGTCTGTTTATCTAGAAGANTATGCTAGGCAAATGATTGGTGAAGAAGAATTNCATGTTNTAGAAGTGGAAAAAATGTTAAAAACAAATTAACNTTNACTAGAAATNTATCTNAATTGATTAAATCATAATAGAATGAGGAGCTATCTATGAGAAAATTCACCTTATTATTAATAACATTAAATTTTTTCTTTGGTTGTGCGNGTGACCAAGTTTCANAGCAAGGTTCAAAAGGTGAATATGGTTATAGTTTAGATAGTGATGTGAAGGTTCCAATGAGGGATGGTATAAATCTTGCAACCGATATTTATTTTCCTACTGAAAATAATCAACGTTTATCAGGTAAGCTACCTGCAATTCTTGTGCGAACACCGTATAATAAACAAAGAGGTANNGTAGTTAGTAATNCCGCTNTTTATTTTNCTTCNCACGGATATGTAACNGTTTATCAAGATACTAGAGGNCGTTATAANTCTGAAGGTATATGGCATATGCTAGATGATGACGGTANAGACGGTTATGATACTGGAGAATGGTTNATAAATCAGNCNTGGTCTAATGGAAAATATGGAATGTANGGAACATCNTATGTAGGTGGTACTCANCATGCAATGGCACTTGANAATGCNCCNGGTTTNACTACAATTATTCCAGTAGATGCAATGTCAAATCTTGGTTATTATAGNATGAGGTACGATGGTGCCTTTGAATTAAGATTTTGGAATTGGATTCATTGGGCAGGACAAGGTGGCGGTAGACAAAACGCAAAACCAGAAATGAAAAAAATGTTAGGAGATTTTATTGATGTAGAAAATAGGAGAAAATATCTAAAACTATTTCCGGTAAGAAAAGGAACAACACCATTAAAATTTATGCCAGAATATGAAGACTGGGTTGTTAATGGAATGAAAGAAGGTGGTAATACTGAATTTTGGAAACAAAATAATGTTAGAGATTATACTCAAAATTATAAGGATATCCCGGTATATCTTGTGGGTGGNTGGTATGATTCATGGGGTGTAAATACAACTGAAAACTTTATGGCTTTAAACAAAACTATAAAAGGACCTGTTTATTTAATTATGGGTCCATGGATTCATGGTAGACAAGGAAGCTCATCGCATGGTCAGGTTTCATTTGGGTCTGAAGCTGCAATTGCTGATCCAATGGCTTGGAGAATGGATTGGTATGATCATTGGCTAAAAGGTGAGAATACATCTGTTGGAATAAATGATCCTTACAAAACTACAGTTCGAATTTTTGTCATGGGTAGTGGTGATGGTTTAATGACNGAAGATAGTTTGCTTAATCATGGTGGTTTTTGGAGAAACGAAAATGAGTGGCCATTAAAAAGAACAAATTATATACCATATTATTTTACTTCAGATGGAGGTATCTCAACAAAAAAAGCAGTTGTCACGCGNGCATCGACTGATTTTATNGCNGACCCAGATGATCCAGTTCCTTCTATTGGCGGAAATACTTCATCAGGTTCTGGGATTCTATTNCAAGGNGCCTGGAATCAAAAAGGAGGAGATCATGTTTGGAATTGGCCTTTACCAATACCTCTATCAGCAAGGAATGATGTTATTGTTTTTCAGACAGAACCATTAAAAGAAGATATCGAAGTTACTGGAGAAATACGAGTTAGACTTTGGGCCTCATCATCAGCTCTTGATACAGATTTCACAGCTAAGCTAATTGATGTATATCCTTCAAGTAAAGATTACCCAGGCGGATTTGATTTAAATATTGGTGATGGTATAATGAGAGCAAGGTTTAGAGATTCAAGAAAAAATGAAAAACTCATGACTCCCGGGCAAATATATGAATTTGAAATCCGACTTTATCCAACTTCTAATATATTTAAAAAGGGACACCGTATAAGAGTTGATATTGCAGGAAGCAATTTCCCTCGTTTTGATGTAAATCCTAATTCAGGGGAACAACTAAATAATAATCGTCGAAAAGTTAAAGCAGCTAATACGATATATCATGATAGGAACAGACCTTCACATATTCTTTTACCAGTTATTTCATCAAAATAATTCAATTATTAGGTTCTTAATTTGGAATGGTTAACGCAAAAATGGATTTTCATACTCATGTTTGGTTTATATACCTTTATGCTAATCCGTCATTCTATCGAGGGTAATAAAAAAACAAAAAATATTTCGGATTACTTCATTGGCGGAAGATCACTGGGTGGTATTGTAATTGGTATATCATTTTTTGCTACATATTCAAGTACAAATAGCTTTATTGGATTTGCAGGGCAAGCATATTCATATGGTATTGGTTGGTTATTTGTAGCACCTTGCGCTGTAATATTTTCTCTTTTAGCCTGGATTTTTGTTGCTCCAAAACTTAGACAGTTCACTGAACATTTGGATTCAGTTACTGTTCCTGACTTTATTGGATTTAGATATGGTAGCCAGAATGCGAGATTAGTTGCTGCTGTAATTGTTATTTTTTCAAGTTTTCTATATATGACTGCCGTATTTAAAGGTGCTGGGAATCTTATAGAGACTTTTCTAGGTATTGATTATCACTATTCTATAGTTATAGTTTTAATTATTGTAATGCTTTATACTGCAATTGGTGGTTTTATATCTGTTGCAAAAACTGATGCTGTACAAGGTATTATAATGTGTGTAGCAGCTATAATNCTTTTTTTTGGAGCATCAAGTGCAGCGGGAGGTATAGGAACTTTATTTGATATTAAAGCAGCGAGTCCAGGAAAAAATCTACTTTCATTTAATACAGCTATGCCCTTTACAGTACTACTGGGAATCATGATGGCTTCTACCATGAAATTCATGGTAGAACCAAGGCAACTATCAAGATTTTATGCACTTAAAGATCAAAGAAGTATAATTTCAGGTCGAATAGTTTCAACAGCGGCTTTTTTAATTGTTTATTCATTACTTGTACCAATCGGGCTTTATGCACATCGAATTATTAATTATTCATTACCAGATTCAGATATGGTAGTACCTACACTATTAGCAGATCCAAATATTTTCAATCCATTTTTAAGTTCATTTCTTGCACTTTCAATGATCGCTGCCGCAATGTCTTCGCTTGATAGTGTATTGTTAGTTATGGCATCTACTTTCCATAGAGATATTATTTCTATTAACAAAGGTGAAAGATCAGAAAGTCTTCAAATCAAATCAACAAGGAAGTATGTGGTTATTTGTGCTGTAATAACAGCAATCATCGCACTTAATCCACCTGGTGGGATTGTGTCACTCACTTCTTTCTCTGGTAGTTTGTATGCAGCTTGTTTTCTTCCAGCAATTTTGTTAGGTCTCCATTGGAAGAAGGGAAATAATTTTGCAGTTTTATCATCAATGATTTCAGGTGCGTTAGTACTTATTTTATGGCCACTTACTCCCTATAATGGATTGATTCATAAAGTATTTCCTGCAATAATATTATCAACAATATTATACATTGCTTTTACTTTACAAAAAGCAGACACTTCGGATAAAAGAGTACCAAAGCTTTTTTCTAATTGATTCATAAAATTAATAATGTATCTTTTTAATATAGCTGAACAATACGGTGATCATATTGCTCTNGAAGTTGGTGATGAAAAATTAACTTTTGATCAGCTTNTGAAAAAATCTNATGCTCTTGCCTCTAGTTTATTAGAANATAAANCTAGTTTNATGGGTGAAAGAGTTATATCAATAATTAANCCNTCTTTTGACTATGTTATTCTACAATGGGCAGTNTGGANAGTGGGCGGAATATTTGTTCCNTTACCTGAAAAATTAACCNATAGTGATCTATCTTTTTATTTTAATGATATTGATCCTTCTTTAATTATTATTGATAAAAAACTCAAATCGGTTATTTCTCCTTTAGCAAAAGATTACGATTTAAAAATAGTAGAAGACCTAGAGATAAATTCTAATAATGAATTACCTAAAATAAATATGAAATCTCCTTGTATGTTCCTTTATACTTCTGGTACGACGGGAAAACCAAAAGGAGTGATTCTTTCTCATGCTAATTTAGAAGCACAAATAGTTAGTCTTCAAAAAGCGTGGGAATGGTCCGNAAAAGATAAGATTTTATTAACACTTCCTCTTTATCATGTNCATGGTATAGTAAATGTTTTGATGTGTTCCTTNGCATCAGGNGCTACTTGTGTTATTCATTCAAAATTTNATTCNGAATCAATATGGAATGAGATAAGTAAAAGTGAGATCACTCTTTTTATGGCTGTACCTACCATATATGCGAAGTTAATTGAATGGTATGATGATCTGCCAGCTACTGATAAGAAAAAATATTCAAAAGGAATATCAAATTTGAGACTAACTGTATCAGGCTCTGCTGCTTTATCAATTAGTCTATTTGATAAGTGGTTCAAAATTTCAAATATAAAAATGCTTGAACGTTATGGNATGACTGAAACTGGGATGATATTGTCTAATCCAATCAANGGGTTAAGAAAAAAAGGGTCGGTTGGCAAGCCTCTTCCTGGGGTTTCTGTTTTGCAAGTTGATGAACAATTGGTTAAATCAAAACCTGGTGATAATGGAGAAATTTTAGTTAAAGGTGATTCTGTTTTTAAAGGTTATTGGAAGCGAAAAAAAGAAACTAAAGAATCATTTTATAAAGGTTGGTTTAGAACTGGAGATCTAGGAGTACTTGAAGATAGATATTTTCGACTTTTAGGTAGAATTAGCCAAGATATTATAAAAACAGCTGGTCATAAAATTTCATCATTAGAAATTGAGGAAAAATTAAGAGAGCATGATCAAATCAAAGATGCTGCTGTAGTGTCAATACCTGATGAAACATGGGGGGAATTAGTTTGTGCAGCAATAATAAGACTATCAAACAATCTTACAGAGGAAAAATTACATATATGGATAAAAGATTATTTTATAAGTTATAAAAGACCAAGAAAAATTTTGTTTTTGGATGATTTTCCTAGAAACAATCTTGGAAAAGTCATTAAAGAAGATTTAAAAGTTTTTTTTATTAAAAATTAGAATCTATGTTAGATTCAATTAATTAAAGAAAGATGTGATCATGAAATATCGTTGGATAATACTTTTTTGTTTTACAAATGCATTTGCTCAAGATTTAGATGACCAGTGGAATACTAAGGCACTTCAAAGACTTATGCACGAATGGAATGTCAAACTTGAAAAGATGGAACTTCATTTGCAGAACTCAATGAGACGGTCAGGCGTTGATATGTGGATAATAATGTCACGTGAATTTAATGTTGATCCAATACTACAGATGTTTGGAGATTATGGAATTTCTGGTTGGTATGGTCATCGCAATGCATATATATTTTTTGATCCGGGCAAAAATAAGCCACTTGAAAGAACACTGATTGGAACACATCAGAGCGGACGGATGCGTGATTTTTTCCCAACTATAATAAGTTATGGTCAGGAAGGTTTAAAACCACATTTATCTAAATATATTGATAAGAGAAACCCCAAAAATATTGCTATCAATCGATCTCGTACTGTATCAATGTCAGATGGTATTACAGTAGAAATGTTAGCATTTCTAGAAGATGCTATTGGGCCTAAGTATTCATCACGATTAACCTCATCGCAAGATCTCATATTTGACTATATAAGTCATCGCACTCCAGCTGAACTAGCAATAGAAACAGATGCAAGCCACCGCACATGGTTCATTTTAAGACGTGCATTTTCCAATGAAGTTGTAACTCCAGGTAAAACAAAATTAATGGATATCTATGGATTTATTTTGCAGGAATGGCAAAATCAGGACCTAGAATTTAATTTTTCCCCAGGAATAACAATCTATCGTAAAGGTGTAAAAGGCGGAATTGATGATACAATGAATCCATTGGTTGAACCAGGAGATATATTACATGTTGATTTTGGTGTGAGATTAATGGGACTTGTTACTGATCAGCAACATGTTGCATATGTTTTACATAAAAATGAAAATGAGCCTCCTAAGGGTTTAAAAAAATTATTTGATCAATCTGTTATTGTTGGAGACCTTTTTGTTGAAGAACTAAAAGCTGGGGTAATAGGTACTGATGTAAAGACAATTATTGAAAAACGAGCAATGAAACAAGGTATAAAGGCATCAATCTATGGCCATACTCAAGGTAACTGGGTCCATGGTGCAGGTGCACGAACAGTGTTTGATTGGCCAGATAGGTATGGGGATTTTGCACGTGAGCCAGTAAGAGCAAATGAGTTTTGGTCAATTGAATATAATGTTCAAGGAAGAGTTTCAGAATGGAATAACCAAACTGTTACTATTCCTAGAGAGGAAGATGCTGTAATTGAATCAGATGGTAGTAGAGCTCGATTCATTGTTGGTCCTCAAAAAGAGCTTTGGTTAATTAAATCAAATTAATCCAATGAATTGGTTTAAAAAACCTTCATCAGCACCATTGAGAAAAGTTGTTTTATCAATTATATCAATTAATGTTATAGTAATGATTATGATTGAGCAATATTTAGCAAGCTTTGTATTTGCATCTATTGTATTTGGTGATATCTATACAAATTATAGGAATAAAACAAAAAAGGTAGATAAAGAAATAAGTGCTGATGTTACTGAAGAGATGGCTAAAAAAATAGTAGAAGATGCTCGAATGCACAGAATCGCAAGGAAAAATATCGAAAAAAATGAATGAAGCATCTTTATTAGTTTTTTTTGATGTTTATTTTTTATAATATAATTTTATATTAAATGACTTTTGAAACTTATTTTATATCAAAACGTATAATAAACTTTTACCACAATATCTAAAAGGATTCAATTAAAATGTTTTATGATGATGATATCAATGTCACTAAACGAAAGACAATAACAAATGGTAAACCCTATGACTTTTTTATTTATGACCTTATGCCATTAGAAAAAGAATTTGATGAAACAAAAAAGTTCGGGAAAGGCGATACAGTAATTAGCAAAGTCGATGATTTTAAATTGTATGATTATGAAACTGCCAAAAAACTTGATGTTAAAATTCGATGCTCGAAAAGGATAGATGATGCAATGGTTGGCCTTGAACCAAAACAGAGTAAAAAAGTTTTTAAGCAATGTTTAAAGGAATTAGAGAATCGTGGGCTGGTAAGAAAGAAAAAAAAATAAAATTTAATGCTTAATTTTTTATATGATTTAGTATCACAGTTATTTTTAGGCTTCATAGATGGAGGGCTTTTAGCTGGATTATTTTTTATTGCATCTTCTCTATATGGTTTTATTTTGAAAAGATATCGCCCTCTTCCAAAGAAATTTTTAGAAGACGGAATTATTGTTCTTCTTCTAACAATGTTGATTTTTAGATTATTGCTTGTTTTAAAAGTTTATATGTTTAATTCTCAAGATTTTGTTCTCTTTTTTGAATTACCGGACTCACTAATTCTTGATTCTTTTTACTACAGATAAAAGTCCTTTAGTTCGAATGAATTAAATTTCCTCCTTTTTTTCAAAATTTATCAAATGGGTTAGGAGTTACGTATGAAGCAATATGCGATCGGTTTTTTAGTGGGTATTATAATTTCAATGACTTTTTTTATTTATTCTTCTTTCCAAACAAGTACCAATGAAAAAGATCTAATTCGAAGACTCAATTATATAGAATCTAGAGTTGATGATATCTATAATGATTGCAATTAGCAAATTTAAATATCTAATTCTTGTACCATTTATTTTATTTATTTCTTGTTCAGTTGGCGCTCCAATAGATGAATATTCAGCAGAAGTTTGGAAAAGTCCTAATGGAGGTTCAATAAATTATCGATACCGGTTACCATATAAAGTAGAAGAAGGTAAAAAGTATCCTATGCTTTTTTTTCTTCATGGAGCTGGAGGTCGCGGTGTTGATAATAAAGGACAACTATTAGATGCAAATAGCATTGATGCATTCAAATCACAAAAATTATTTTCTAAATTCAATTCATATGTATTTGCTGGCCAAGTACCTGAAGGAGAACAATGGGTAAATGTTGATTGGACATCTAATGATCACCAAATGCCTAAAATATCAAATTCTATGCAAAAAACATTAGAAGCGCTGGATGCATTTATAATAGATAGTAATAATCAGGTGGATGTAAATCGAATATATATAATGGGATTATCTATGGGTGGATACGGAACATGGGATGCAGTTCAAAGACGTCCAAACTTTTTTGCAGCAGCAGTCCCAATTTGTGGAGGAGGTGATAAGTCTATGGCAAAATCATTAATTAATGTTCCAATCTGGTCATGGCATGGTAATAAAGATCAAGTTATCAATGTACTTCGATCAAGAGAAATGAACTCGGCAATTGAAAGATCGGGAGGTTCACCAAAATATACAGAAGTTAAAGGGCGTGGACATGATGTGTGGTTAGATGTATGGAGTTCGGATGATCTTTGGGAATGGCTTTATTCACAATCAAAATAATTAACCAAAATAAAGGACTTAAAAAATGAGTAGATCAATTAAGTATAGTAATATAAAATTTTTTATAACATTTTCTCTGATACTTTTAGGACAGTTATTGTTTTCGCAGACTTTAAAAGATGTAATCGATGGAGATCATCGCTCAGAAAAAAATAGTGCACGTGATAAATATAGACATCCTATAGAAACACTTGAATTTTTTGGCATAAAAAGTACTATGACCGTAGTTGAGATTTCACCAGGCGGTGGCTGGTATCAAGAAATACTTGCTCCTTTTTTGAATAAAAATGGTCAATATATTAGCGCAACCTATAATCCAAAATCAGAAGTTAAGAGAGAAAGAGATCGATATAAATCAGAAAAGAAAAGATTAGCAGCAAGAAAAGATTTATATAGCAATGCTAAAATGGTTGCAATGATCGGGAGTGTATATGGGGAAGAAAATTCAGCAGATATGGTTTTAAGTTTTAGAAATTATCATAATTGGATTGGAAGCTCCGAATTTGAAAAACTAAGAGCGATGTATAATACCTTAAAGCCAGGTGGTATTTTAGGAATTACTGATCATAGAAGTAATTCAACGATTGATAAAAAGGGATATACTTGTGAGCCTTGTATGATAAAAGATGCTGAGGTAGTTGGTTTTATTTATTTGGGGGCATCTCAAATAAATGCAAATCCTAAAGATACTAAGGATCATCCTGGCGGTGTATGGAACTTGCCACCAACTCTATCTAAGAATCAGTTATCAAATAAAAATATAGATGAGGCACAAAAAAGATATAAAAGCATAGGTGAAAGTGACCGATATACCCTAAAATTTATGAAACCCAATAAATAATTTTTTTTAAAACATGAATTGTAGTATAAATAAAAAATGTTTACAATTCATAAGATAAAAGGAACATAAAATGAAAAGAAATTTATATCTCGTGTTAATAATGATGTTTTCATCAATAGGTTTTTCTGAAGATTCTAAGGGTGATGAATCTAAAGTTATTTGTTTAGTAAGTGGAGAGGTGATTGAAGGAGATTACAAAGAAGAATCTGCAAAATATAAAGAAGGGGAAGTTTATTTTTGCTGTGGTGGTTGTAAAATGGATTTTGAAGAAGATGCCTCAAAATTTTCAACAGCAGCCAACTTTCAATTGTTGGCAACTAAACAATATTCTGAAACGAATGTATGCCCAGTTACTGGAAGAAAGATAAAAAGTAAAAAAGAAGTTATTGTTGAAGGTCTGTCCGTGGGAGTTTGTTGCGCTGGGTGTGTCAAAAAAATAAACAAGTCTAATAATAAAGTGTCTATGCTTTTTTCTGATAGCGCTTTTGATAAAGGTTTTTCTAAGTCAAAACCAAAATCAAATAAGAAATAGTTTTTAGTATATAAAATGTAATGAAGCCCCTTTTAAAAGGGGCTTCATAGTAATTATTCATATGAATAACCCAGATAATATGAGTATGCTCAAAAGATTTACGATTAAATATTCTTTTGAGTTTGTTGTAATTATTTTAGGAATTTTAGTTTCATTATTATTGGAACAAAGGCGTCAAAATGAAATTGAGATTAATCGCAAAAATAATACCATTAAGCAATTAATTAATGTCATTGATGAAGATATAGATCAAATCGAAGGATTTATATATTTACAAAATTATTCATTAAAAAGNTGCAATCTAATATTTGATAATTTAAATAATAAAAATAAGATGAGCGAGGACAGTATTATTTTTCACCTTTCATCAGTTGGAAGAGCTCTTCGATCCTTTTTTCCACAAGAAGGTATTTTTAATCAGTTAGTTAATTCAGATTTAATTAAAATGATTAATTCTGATAAGCTAAAAACGAACTTATTTAAATTATATAATGAAGATTTAAAAAGACATGAAGTGCACACAAAAGAATTTGATAAATTCTTTTTAGATTATAATTATCGATTATCAGAAAATTTTTATTTGCAAGATACGTGGTCNACTTCTCCTNTTGATNAAAATCCGATCATTATTTCAGGGTATCGATTTAATGAAAGTTATTANAAGAGCAGCAAAATTTTTGCAGATATTATTGAATCAAAATCATCTATTCAGCAGTATATTANAGAATTAAATGATTTATTTAATTCTTTTTTGGAACTTAAATCACTTTGTATTGATGAGCTTGAATAGGTAATAATAATGACTAGAAAAATTATCGCAATTTTATTTATTATTTTATTATGCTTTATTTCAGCTGTTTCATTAGGAGAATTTTATTTNTCTNTAAAATCAAATNANCCTNATTATTTNNTTTTTTTTGNTAGTGTTATNTCTTTTTGTATTGGTTCAGCTTTATTCTGGATTCAACTTCGTAAATCAAATTAATTTTCTAAAAAAGTCACTCTAATGCCTGAACTTCCTGAAGTACAGTCAGTTATAAATTATATAAGACCAAAACTATTACATCAAACTATTNAATCAATTGAATCATTAAATAANTTTGAAAAGGTTTTCGATACNCATTCATCAACAAAAATCAATCAATTATTAAAAAATAAAACCATTATTGATGTTTGGAGAAGAGGTAAATATATAATTTTAGAACTTGATCAAGCATATTTGTGTATTCATTTAAGAATGACGGGACAACTAAAAACTGAATTATCAAATGGTGATAATAAGAAACATTTTACTGTTCAAATCCAATTCAAAAACGGGNNAAAACTATTNTTTAAAGACTATCGAAAATTTGGACGTTTTTATTATTATAAATCATTGAAAATTATAGAAGGCAAATTGGGACGTGAACCTTTATCAGAATCTTTTGATTTTAATTATTTATTTAATGGTCTAAAACAATCACGAGGAATGATAAAACCACGATTGCTCAATCAATCATTTATAGCAGGATTAGGAAATATTTATGTTGATGAATCATTATGGAAAGCAAAAATTCACCCACGTAAAATATCCATGAAAATAAGTAAGATTAAAATAAAGAAATTGCATGAAGCAATTCCTATTACTCTTCAAAGTGCATTAGATTATAATGGAACAACCATAATTAATTTTTCTTACGGGAATACCATTGAAGGCGGATATAAAAAATATTTAAATGTATTTGGGAAACAAGGTGATAAATGTAAACGATGTNATACAATTATAAAAAAGATATATGTATGTCAACGTGGAACACATTATTGTCCAAAATGCCAGAAATTATAATTCCTTTTTGTACGCATAGTAAAAAGACCCTTAATTATTAGGGTCTTTTTTTTTTAGCCAATTTCCTTTGTAAATTTCTTTATTAGGAGGTAATCATGAATAAAGAAATGACAAGAAGAGATTGGATTAATCGTAGTGGTGTAATAATCGGAAGTTCAATATTAGGTACTTCATTTGGAATAAATACACTTAAAGCAGCCACAANCAATTCTAAATCTAACCAGCCAGTCAGGATGATGTTTAATGAAAATCCATATGGNCCCTCACAGGTAGCAAGAAGAGCAATGAGGAAAGCTTTTGACGAGTCAAATTTGTATTCTATGAGAGGNGCGAAAGCTGANTTTAAGGAACTAATGGCAAAGTTAAATGGTGTCACGCCAGAGCATATTGCTGTGGGTTTTGGCTCAGGTGAAATTTTAAAAAAAGCAGCATTAATGAATGGTATTGATAAAGGTGAATTACTATCACCATCTTTAACATTTGAGACGATTAATCGTTATGCTAAAACCATGAAATCAAATGTGAAGCGAATTCCAATGGATAGAAATATTGCTATTGATTTAGATCAAATGAGCAATAAAACTACTCGAAAAACAAAAATGGTTTATCTTTGCAACCCGAATAATCCTACGGGATTAATAATGAATACAAATGAACTTGAGTCATTTTGTAGACAAATTTCCAAAAAAGCGATTGTTTTTGTAGATGAAGCCTATCACGAGTATGTTATTGACCCAAAATATAAATCAATGATTAATCTAGTAAANTCTGGAGAAAATGTAATTATTTCCAGNACTGCTTCTAAAGTACATGGTTTGGCAGGGCTACGTGTAGGGTTTGCTGTTAGTACACCTGAAATTATAAAAAGGTTAGAAGCATATCTAACTGATTCACTTAATATAGTTGGATTAAGAGCNGCCATAGCTTCGTATCAGGATCAACGATTCCAAAAACATAGTATAGCTATGAATAATAAAGCGAAGACAATAGTTACTGATTATTTAGATACTAAAGGTGTTCAATACCTAGNCTCTCAAACTAACTTTATTTTTATCAAAACGGATATTGAGATNACTGAATTACAACCTGCTATGGAAAAAAATGGAGTATTAGTTGGTAGGCCATTCCCACCATTTACAAATTGGTGTCGATTAAGTTTGGCGAANCCTGAAGAAATGCAAAAATTTAATGAGGCATTTGAAAAGGTTTTAGGATAATGAAAATATCTAGAATAATTACNNTATTTCTTTTTATCCTAATAGGATTAGTAATTCGTTTTCCATTTTTTGGAAGTGATTTAGTTGCTCAAAAAAACCTTAACTATGAAACTTTACATGAACTCTTTTTTGAATGGAGGAAGTTTGAAAAGCCACCCTTATTAAATGGTGCTCCTGATTATACGAAATCACAGTTCAGGAAAAGGCAAAGTAATTTTAAACAGATTCAAAAGAAACTTCAGGGAATAGACACGATTGGATGGACACAGTCCCAAAAAGTTGATTGGAAATTCATGCGCGCAGAAATGAATGGATATGATTTTAATCGTCGAGTCCTGAAATCTTGGGAAAGAGACCCAGCGTTTTATCAAACTATTTGGATGTATCAGAGCGATGTGCCGGCACATGAAGGACCTACGAACCATGCTCTTTTGGAGTATTGGCAATATTCATTTCCTTTGAAAGGAAATGATAAGATTAAGTTTTTAAATGAACTGCGGGTTATTCCATCTTTACTTGATCAAGCAAAGATAAACTTAACAGGCAATGCGAGAGATTTATGGATTGCTGGAATTAGAAATTTTTATAATCAGAAAAAAAGTATGGAGATTATAGAAAAAACTATAGCTAAATATCAGGACCCGNGTAAGGATGCTTTATTATTTGTGGCTCTAGTGGAGGCACAGAACGCTAATGATAATTTTATTAAATGGTTAGAGGAAAAGTCTTCCAAAAAAAATGGTCCATCAGGGATAGGTAAAGAAAATTATACATGGTATCAAAAAAATGTCCATTTAGTTCCATTGAGTTGGGAAGAAGAAGTTCAATTACTACAAAGAGAATTGGATCGTGCATGGTCATCATTAAAATTAGAGGAGCATAGGAATAAAGATCTTCCTCCCATGAAATCTGCAGATACTCCGGAGGAATTTGCTGAAATGACGATTAAAGCAGTNGATAAAATGATGAGCTTTCTAAAAGAAAATGATGTGATGTATATAAAACCAAATATGAAAAAGGCATTACTTGAAAAAATGGGGACATTTGTTCCTAAAGATGAACGTAATTTTTTCACAATAGGATTACATTTTGATCCTTTACCATTATATTCTCATTTTTATCACTGGTTTGATTTAGCGCAGATTAGAGATGAACCACATTTGAATCCTATTAGGAGGGAAGCTCCTCTTTATAATATATATGATTCAAAAAATGAAGGTATTGCTACTGCTGTTGAAGAAATGTTTATGCATGCTGGTTTATATGAAAATAGCCCTCGCTCAAGAGAAATCGTATGGATCATGTTAGCACAAAGAGCAGCTAGAGGCTTAGGGTCATTATATGCGCACGCGAATATGATGACAATGGCTGAAGCAGGACAAGTGCATGTAAAATGGACACCTAGAGGATGGATGGAAAGAGAACCACATCTTTTGCAGTTTGAGCAACATCTTTATTTGAGACAGCCTGGTTATGGTACTTGCTATATTACAGGAAAATATCTTATTGAAAATCTTATGACTCAATATGCTGAAAAACTAGAAGAAGAGGGGGAATTATTTGTTNTTAAAGATTTTTTAAATCGATTCAANAATGCTGGCAGTATTCCAGTAGAATTAATTCGTCAGGAAATGATAGNGAGGTAATGGATTATATGAAAAAATCATATGTTATTTTTTTTGCTAGTTATTTATTTTCACAAAATAATTTTTTAGTAGATCATGAAATGGTTGCAAAAATAAGAGAAGAAGGATTCCAACGCTCCGAAATTGCTAATACATTATCTTACATGACAGATGTCCTTGGTGCCAGATTAACAAATTCAGATGATATGCGAATAGCACAAGATTGGGCGATTAAAGAAATGAAAAGAATTGGATTGAAAAATACTAAAATTGAACCCTTCATGGATTACGGAGTTAGTTGGGATAATGAATTTTTTTCGTTACATCTACTGGAACCTGATAAACAAGTAATGGTTGGCTATCCTATTGCTCACACACCTGGGATTGATGGTCGTAAACAACTCTCAGTTGAGTTGGTTGAAATAAAAACAAAAGGGGACCTAAATAAATATAAGGGAAAACTAAAAGGTAAAGCAGTCCTAGCTACTCCTCCTCCTAAAATTGACTTAGATAAGTATAGAACGGGTACTCCTAGATATACAGAAAATGAATTATTAGAGTTGTCGCAAAAACCATTCCCAAATGCGCCCAGGNCNCCTAGGCCACCCAGAAACCCTGATCTAGTTTCATCANTTGAAAGAAATTTATTTTTTAAAGATCAAGGTGTNGTTGCTATTTTAGAATCATCAAGNGGATGGATTGCTGCTGTCAGAGGCTTTGCAAGGCCTGGAGCTAAACAGGATAAATGGGGGCGTCANGAAACACTTGACCATTTACCTATAGTAGCAGTTACACCAGAGCATTATAATCGGATGGTGCGAATCGCAAAAAGGAANATTCCAATTAAAATCGAATTAGAAATAAGAACTAAGATTGGGAAAAATCGAAGANANGCACGNAATNTTTTAGGAGAAATTCCTGGAACAGANAAGAAAGATGAAGTTGTAATGTTGGGGGCACATTTTGACACATGGCACGCTAGTCCAAATGCNAGTGATAATACTTCAGGTGTAGCTGTGATGTTAGAAGCCATTCGCATATTAAGTGTTTTAGATATAAAACCNAGAAGAACAATTAGGATAGCCCTTTGGTCTGGAGAAGAACAAGGATTGCATGGATCTAGAGAATATGTTAATAAACATTTTGGTAATCCAAATGATCCAAAAGTTGGTCAGAAAAGTAGCTATAATAAATTTTCAGCATATTTNAATCAGGATTATGGTCCTGGACAATATCGTGGTATATATTTGCAAGGNAATGAACATGTAAGNCAAGCTTTTTCTTCATGGATGAAACCATTTAAAGATCTAGGGATGACTACGATTTCATCTCAAAGCGCATGCTGTACTGATCATATACCGTTTGACAGATCAGGATTACCTGCATTTCAATTTTTACAAGATAGNGTAGGTGGTACAGGTGGACATACAAATCTTGACTATTATGATACTATCCCAATAGATGATATCAAAAAAAATGCAGTTATAGTTGCATCATTTGTGTATCATACAGCGATGTTAGATAAACCCTTGCCTCGGAAAAAGAATAAATAATTATTTAAAATGAGNAGTAATTCTATACCAGCGCCATATAAGAAGATTACGCCTGGCTATATGTTGTTAATAATATTATCTACTTTTGCTTTTTCATTTATTTACTATGGTATTGCACTAATCTTTAATGATAATCCAATGATAATGTTTGACTACGTAGTATTTACTTGTGTNCTTGCTGTTGTTGTTACGGGNGGNTATCAGATATTTTTTTGGGTACAGAANAACAATTATTTTTTTAAAACTAAATGTTTGGTTACAAAACTTGATAATATTATTCCNTTCTGGCCATCGTGGGTTTGGCCATATAGTTTTATATATTATATAATGATTGGAATGGTAGTAATTGAGATCAATTCTTTAGCAGATGGACTATATCATGTTTTTGGTGGTCTTCTAGTTTTATTATCGCAAGCTATATGTTTTATGATTTTTCCATGTAGAGTTCCAGAGAGCTACCGGAATTATAAAGCTAAAGGTTTGTCTACAAGATTCTTAAAATTTGTTCAACATTTAGATAATGGACGTAACTGTTTCCCTAGCATGCATAATTCTGTTGCTGCATACGTAGGATTAGTTTTATTACCGTCTATTGGTATATGGAGTTTTATTTTTATAGCTGTTATTGCTGTTTCTTCTGTTTTAGTAAAACAGCATACAGTATTGGATATTGTTCCTGGACTTTTATTAGGTTGGGGTATCCATACATTGGTAACAATTTGATTTAAATCANAATTAAAGGAGGAAATTTGTGAAACAAATAATTAAACCTATTCTATTTATTCTAACTTTTGTCATTGCTGGTGATGATTGGACTGATAATAAAAAAGCGATTGATAAATCAGTTAAAAAACATCAAAAGGAATTAATAAAGATTAGTGATGCTATTTGGCATAATGCTGAGTTAGCCCTTGAAGAATATAAATCATCAAAAATTCTTTCAGATTATGCAGAAAAAAATGGCTTCAATGTAGAACGTGGTGTTGCAGGTATGCCAACTGCATTTATTGCGACTTATGGATCTGGACGCCCTCGGATTGGTATTCTAGGAGAATTTGATGCGAATGCAGGAATATCTCAAAAGCAGCAAACTACTAAAGAAGCACTTATAGAAGGTGCTCCAGGTCATGGATGTGGCCACAATCTATTTGGTACTGCCAGTCTTGGTTCTGCAATTGCTATTAAAGAATTGATAGAAAAACGTAAGATAAAAGGGACAATAGTCTTTTATGGTACTCCAGCTGAAGAAACTATATTTGGTAAGGTTTGGTTTGCACGTGCAGGTCTTTTTAACGATTTAGATGTTTGTATGGACTGGCATCCTGGAACTGATAACGAAGCTTCTACTCAGAGTAGTAAAGCTCTTATAGATTTCCGTGTAAAATTTTCAGGGAAAACGGCACATGCATCTGCTGATCCCTTTAATGGATTCAGTGCTGTTGACGGGATGGAATTATTTACGACAGGTATTAATTATTATCGTGAGCATATAAAGCCCACTGCGAGAATCCATTACCAGATTGAAAAGGCAGGTGATGTGGTTAATGTTGTGCCAGATAAAGCGCAAATTTGGGTAAGAGTCCGTGAAAATGATCGAGAAAGTTTAAATGTTGTTTATGAGAGAGTAAAAAAAATGGCAGCTGCAGGAGCTCTAATGGCTGAGGTAGAGCATGAGATTCAACTTATTTCAGGAATTTATGAAATTTTGCCAAACCGCCGTGGAGCTGAACTTGTCCAAGCCAACTTTGAAATGCTAGGACCAATTAAATATACTAAATCAGAAGACAGATATGCTAAAGCCATTCAAAAAGAAACGGGTAAACCTGAAGTAGGTATGGATGGCGCAATACATCCAATAAAAGACACAATGCCAGCGCAAGGAGGATCTACTGACGTAGGTGATGTTAGTCAGATTGTACCAGTTGTAAGGCTTTCCGCACCAGCAGCTCCAAAAGATGCGCCATGGCATTCATGGGCTGTTGTAGCTTCTACAGGTATGTCGATTGGCCATAAGGGAATGATTCAAGCTACTAAAGTATTGGGGATGACAATGGTAGATTTATTTGAAAATCCACAGTTGGTCAAAGAAGTAAAAGCTGAGTTCAAAGAACGAAAAGGTTCTAGTAAATATGAAGCTATGATTCCGCCTGGACCTCCACCTGTACCAAAACAATAGGTTTAATTTATTATTTTGGATATGACCTTTATAAAAATATTTTGGATTGTTTTATTGGTGATTTCAATTTCAAGTATTATCAAAATGTTTAAAGAGAAAGGTTGGACTATTAAAAACTTTATACGAATTGAGGATGTAGATGATGAAAAATAAAAATTTAATTCTGCTTTTAAGTTTTATATCACTTTCATGCGTGGCTCTTGATGATGATGAACTAGAGTTAGTATTCTATATTGTAGTATCTGACTTAGAGTCAGATCCTAGCGGATATTATCGAATTCCTATAAATAAAGATAATGATCTAACCAAACAGCCTATCTATGCATATGTTGGATACAAAGATTTTGATAACTTTTCATTTCTTGATGCTAAAGATATAAGTGTTTCATGGTTCTCTAATCTATATTATCAAAGTAATGATAATGTGGGCTATTATAGAAAAACATATGGTGAGAATGTGTCATACACATATGTAAGTCCAGATACGAGTTATATATTCAATGGAAATGTAAATACTTTGACCTCAACAATTGAGCCATTATCAAAGTCAGATAAAGAAGGCATGGCTAAAATAAACATTAATTTTCCTCCACAAATGCTTAGAGACACACTTGTTATTTCTGCGGCAACTTTTGATGAATATGACAGCTGTGAATTGGATTCATGTTGGACATCAATGCCCTTCATTATATCTAAATAGTTTTTTANAAAAAAGAAGGAGCCAAAAATGATAAAATCACTAAAAGGAATTCTAATTCCATTAATTACAATTTCAACTATCATTGGTCAAGACTATGTTATGTTCAATACCGGATATCTTGATTTAAGAAACGGTGAGCATATCGCATTACAGAAAGGTGTAAAAAAGCATAATGCAAAGTTTCATAATGGTAAAGATTCTCCAAAGGCATACCTTTGGTATGTACATACTGGACCAAATGCTGGACAGTATAGTTGGGCAACTGGGCCAGTGAAATACTCGCATAATGATAATCAATTATCTGAAGCTCATATGAAAGATTGGGAAGCTAATGTTTCAAGATATGCAAAAGATCACTCATGGATATTTATGATGCGAGATGAGGAAATGACATATAATCCAGAAAACGAGATAGTGGGTGATAATATTTTAATGAAAAGAATTCCAGTAAAAAATGGACAAAAGCATGTAGAGGCAGTTGAAAAAACAGTCCAAAAAATTGCAGATGTTCTTAAGAAAACAAATTCAAAGACAGCTAGGCGAGTTTACCGNAATGCATTTGCTGATGGGNATCAAGAAATAATGTTGGTATATCCATTCTCTAGTTGGGCTGAGTTTGAAGATGATGTAAGAGGGCTACCTGCAAGTTTTCAATCTGACTATGAAAGATATCATGGTAAGGGAAGTTTTAGAAGAGAAGTTTTTGATGTCCTTTCCACACATTCTGGTGGAGTGTCCCATGAAGTAATGACAATGGTAAAATAATCTATTTCTAATTATATAAAAAAAGCCCCGTTATAATTACGGGGCTTTTTTGTTTATATTAAAAAGTTTATTTTTTATATATGAAAAATGATCCTGAAAATCTAAAAACTTTATTCCAGCTTGATCCAGATATAACTTTTCTCAATCATGGGTCATATGGAGCCTGCCCTAGTCCGGTTTTTGAAGATTACCAAAAATGGCAAGTTATGATTGAACAGCATCCTGTAAAATTTATGCAGGATGATATTTACCAGTATTTGGATGAATCAAGAAGTTCACTTGGGAATTACATTAATTGTGATAAAAATGATCTTATTTATGTACCTAATCCAACACATGCTGTTGCAAANATAATTAANAATGTAAATCTTGATATAGGAGATGAAGTTCTNTCAACGGATCTTGAGTATGGTTCTTGTGATCGTATGTGGTTTTANGAAGCGNAGCAGAAGGGTTTTNTTTATAATAGNAGTAAAGTTTCATTGCCTATTATAGANAANGAANCTTTNTGNAATGATTTTTGGANNAATGCGACAGANAAAACAAAATATATTTTTATTAGTCAAATAACAAGTAGCACTGGGATGATCTTGCCAATACCCGAGATTGTTTTAGAAGCAAAGTCTAGAGGAATCAAAACTATTATTGATGGTGCACATGTTCCCGCTCATATTGATTTAGATATTAATAATTTGGATCCTGATTATTATGTTGGTGCATGTCACAAATGGTTATGTTGCCCAAAAGGTGTTTCATTTTTATATGTAAAAAAAGATCAGCAGGAAAATATTCAACCTCAAATCATGAGTTGGGGTTGGGGTGAAGAATACGAAGAATTTAAAGATTCAACCCAATTAAAAAGCTCAAGTCGGTTTATAAATATTTTCCAATGGCAAGGTACTAGAGATATGAGTGCATTTTTAACAGTTCCTAAAGCAATAGAGTTTCAAGAAAAATATGATTGGGACTCAGTTAGAAATAGATGTAAAAAAATGATAATTGACGCTAGGAATCAAATTTCAACAGTAACGAATCTCCCTAAAATATGTCCCGATGATTGGCTTGGACAAATGGCTAGTTTTCTTTTTCCAGCTGATGATGTAGCTGAATTAAAAAATTCTCTATACAATGATTATCAAATTGAAATTCCCGCTATGTCTTATAATGGATATTCAGCTCTTCGAATATCTATACAAGGATATAATTCTGAAGATGAAGTTGATTATCTTGTTGAAACCTTAAAAAAGTTTATTTAATTATTTAAAAGTATTCTATTATATCTACCAAAGCTTCCAAGATCAACTCCAGTTACATTTTTACTATTTTCTATTATAAATGTAATAAGTGAACTTTCATATGCTTGACCATCTCCACCATCAAAATAAAGAATGAAGGTGTCATCATACCAATGTTCAAGTTGACCTGAGAATGCACCTTTACCCTTGAATTCTAATCGCAATAAAGTATCTTCCAATTTTATTTCAAATGGACCAGCTAATTTACTTTCATACAAACCTAAATAATCTTCGATAGGCAAAGTTTGTTTTGCTGATGAGTTTCTTTGCGAATTGCGAGTCTTATATAAACTATTAACTTGATCAATGATTGCATTTGTTTTATTCATCATAATGTGATGTAAATCTTTTTGTTCTAAATCAAAAAGTTTTGAATATATGTATGCTGTAATTTCATGGTGTGGGTAGTAGGGTGTCCAAAGACTTCCATTTGCCAATACAACCACACCAGCATTTTTTTCGGGTAGAAAAGATATAAAAGCTGGAAACCCAAATATTCCACCACCATGAGATAAATGAACTTCACGTTGAAAAGTGCCAATAGACCAGCCTAATCCATAATAATTTTTACTACTAGTTATTCCTTCGGCTCTGCCTAATTTGACTTCATTCGTTGAATCTGCAAATAAAAAGTATCCAATATTTTCTATTTGCGGTTTGTGCATTTCCAATAAGTTATTTTTACTAATAACTTGCTGGTTTTCAAATTTNCCTTCATTTATATGAAATCGAATCCAATTTGCCATGTCCACAACATTAGATACTATACTTCCAGCTGGTTGTAGATTATCATATGATTGCCATGGAAGAACTTTCCTATATGTATTCCTATACTTACCATGTGGCATTGCAACATTTAATTTAAGATTATTATTTATAGATACATTTTTTGAAGGTGCAGTACCTAAAAATGTGGGTGCTACATAGGATGAGTCCCAAATTTCATAAGGACTACCAAAGCTATTATTCATATTAAGTGGTTCAAAGATTCGTTTTCTCAACCAATCTCCCCAGTTTTTTTTTGTTACACTTTCTACTAGCAGACCAATGAGGCCATAAGCTTGGTTGCTATATCTATATTTCTTATCACTACTTTGTATCTCAAGTAATTCTGCTCTCTTAGCTACTTCTAATTCATCAATTATTTCTAATGAATGATATGCATGTGCAGGCATATCAGAAGTGTGTGCCAACAGATCACGAATTGTTATTTCATTTGAAACGTTAACATCTTTTAACTTAAACCATGGTAAATGCTTAACAACGGGATCATCCCAGTTTACAAGCCCATCATCAACAAGTGAGGCTATTGATGCTGAAGCAAATCCTTTTGTAACTGAACCAATTTGAAAGAGTGTTTTTTTATTTATTTTATTNTTTTTACCAATCTCTTTAATNCCAAAGCCTTTAGCATATATAATTTTATCATCGAGTACTACTGCAACTGCNANNCCAGGTAAGTCCCAATCTTTNAATGANNTATTTATATAATNGTCAAGACTTGAAAGCTTATTTTGGTTAACACAAGATAANATGAGAATAGGTAAAAGATATAATCTTTTAAAAGNTACTTTATTNCTCTTTATANTTTTTAGGTATTTCAATTTGAATCTATTATAGTTTCAAAAATAAACTTTGAATCCAATAATANGAGTTAATCTATAATATTTATTTTTGAATTCCAGGGTGTATAGCTGAATCAAAATCACCTGATGAAATTCTTTTGTCNGCATAGGAAATAAATTCCTTACTGAATGCTGTTTTAGTTGATTTCCACCATTCAAATCCTACGTTAGCTAATAATNATATAATTG